>SLED01000380.1 GCA_007124945.1 Salinibacteraceae bacterium
GCACGCTGATGCTTCAAACGTCAACGACAGTGACGGCCTCAGTCGATCGGCTCCTTTCGGCTCAGTTGACGACGAAGCTTAGTCCGACTCCGATGGAGGTACGGGCGCGTCAACAGGCGTACATCGCAGCTACGCTTATCGTAATCCCGCTGCGAACACTCTTCTCTGCTCGGCCCATGGCGCCGTAGCTCGTGTTGGCTGTGCCGTGTCCGGCTTCCTGTGGATTAGCTATGCCGGATGTGTAGGTCGACGGTACGGTCTCCATCCCCTGTGTGTCAGGTCGCCCGCGCGTGATCTGTACACTGGTGCGTGCCCTTCACGCGTTGCGTGCGGCTATGCGCCTGCATCATGTCAATTTGTTCGATTACATCCACTCTACCCATGCAAGGTAACGGATTTAAAATACTGCTGACCGTGTTTTTCATCGGTCTGTGCGGCTGGTATCTCTACCCGTCGGCACAATACTTTTACTACAATCAAACCATGAGCAACATGGAAGAGGCCGAGGCACAGGCCTACTTCCAGGAAAACTACGAAGCCATACAGCGGGCGCAGCAGGGTTCTCTCAAGCTGGGCCTTGACCTGCTTGGAGGGATGCACGTGACGATGGGTGTCCGTGTTGATGAACTCCTCCACGGACTGGCGCAGGATCCGGACGATACCTTCGAGGAGATTCTTCAGGCGGCACGTCAGCTCAATGAAGAGGAAGGCGTCTCGATCATTGATGCGTTCGTCCAGACATTTGAGGAGCGCGATCCCAATGCGCGCCTGTCCCGGTACTTCCGCAATCCCGATCGTGATATTACGCGGCGCTCCACAAACTCTGAGGTAGCGGCTTACCTCGAAGAGCAGTCGGAGGAGGCGGTCGAGCGAGCGATGGAAATTATCCGTAACCGCGTTGACCGGTACGGTGTGACCGAGCCGTCCATCCAGCGGCAAGGCTCTCGCCGGATCGTCGTGGAGCTCCCCGGTGTGGATGACCCCGAGCGCGTGCGTGATTTGCTTCGCGGTACAGCACAGCTGGAGTTTC
Organism: Salinibacteraceae bacterium; assembly: GCA_007124945.1. Taxonomy (GTDB): domain Bacteria; phylum Bacteroidota; class Rhodothermia; order Rhodothermales; family Salinibacteraceae; genus Tc-Br11-B2g6-7. The sequence goes on from SLED01000380.1 coordinate 1,031, forward strand.
GTCTGATGGCTGACCCGGAAGAGTTGACGCGCTCTTTGGAGGATATCATCGCCTACTTTGATGACATCGATATGGAAGAGCTCGAGGATGACATCCAGGATGCTCTCGATCGGATGGAGGATGAGGAAGGCATAGAGGAAGGCGAGCTGCCTGGTGTTGTCGGCGGTGATGCGCCGGAGCAACAGGATGAGCCGCAGGTGGCGGATGAGGAGGCGCTTCCTGAAGATATGCTCGACGATCCGGATGCTGCGCTCGATGAACTCCTCGCCGAGGAAGGCGGTGAACTCCGCACGGATAACCCGCTTCTGGAAGTTCTGCAGCCGGTAGGACAGAGCGTGGTGTTTGGTTACGTCTCTGAAGCGGACACCGCGGTGGCAAATAGCCTTCTGCGCCGCTCAGAGGTGCGGGACTTGCTTCCGCCAAACATCGAATTGATGTACGGGTCTCGAACCGTGGGGACGGATGCTCAGGGCTTCGAGATTATGGAGCTCCTCGGCGTCCGCGAGCAGGTTGAGCTTGCTGGTGAGACGGTGACCGACGCACGGGTCGACTTCGACGAAGCCAACCGCCCGCGCGTATCACTCTCCATGGACTCGGATGGCGCGCGCACATGGGCCCGCATTACGGGCGCCAATGTCGGCAACCAGGTAGCGATCGTGCTCGATGGAGTTATCTACTCGTATCCAGTAATTCAGGATAGGATTGTTGGTGGACGGACGTCCATAACCGGACTTCAGTCCAGGCAGGAGGCGCAGGACATCGTGAACGTGCTGATGTCAGGTGCGCTACCTGCGCCCGTTGAGATAGAGCAGGAGCGTACGGTGGGGCCGAGCCTCGGTGCGGCTTCGATCAGGGCCGGCTTCATGTCGGTGATTGGCGGATTGCTGCTGGTCGCCCTGTTCATGATCGTGTATTACCGGACCGGCGGTGCCATCGCCGACCTGGCACTACTGATCAACATTGTCTTCATTCTCGGAATTCTGGCCGGGTTTGAGGCTACGCTTACCTTACCCGGTATCGCGGGTATCGTGTTGACTATCGGTATGGCGGTGGACGCCAACGTGCTGATATTCGACCGAATACGCGAGGAGCAACGAGCGGGTAAAACGCTACGAGCGGCCATCAATGGGGGGTACTCGAAAGCGCTCAGCGCCATCTTCGATGCCAACATCACCACCTTCTTCGTGGCGGTGATTCTCTATTCGTTTGGCGTTGGGCCCATTCAGGGCTTCGCGGTGACGCTGATGGCAGGTATTCTGTCGTCACTCTTCAGCGCAATTATCATTACGCGCATTATCGTCGACTACATGGTCGAGGAGAAGAAGCTCAGCATCAGCTACGGCTGATTGCCTCCCAAGCGTTCAATTGCTAAACCTCCGCCCGGTCATCCGGGCGGTCCAGAATAGATTTCTATTATGCGTTGGTTTGAAGAAGCAGATTTTTCGTTTGTATCCAATCGAAGGATTGGGTACATGATATCCGGTACCTTATTAACCATAGCCATCCTCTCTCTTGCGTTTCGCGGGTTGGAGCTGGGGATCGATTTCCTCGGAGGCATGGAGTTTATCGTTGAGACGGACGAGCGGTTGAGTTCGGTCGAAGTTCGAGGTCAGCTTGCTGGACCACTGGGCTCCGAGCCCGAAGTGCGGTCCTTCGATGCGGACATGCTCCTGATTCGTACAGCTGTAGAAGGTGAGATCTCTGATATCCAGGAGATCATTATGGGCACGTTCGCTGAGGTGTACCCTGAAGCGAACGCCACCCTTCAGGGGACTGACGTTGTCGGGCCTCGCTTCGCTGCCGACCTGCAGCGAGGAGCGATCTACTCGATCCTTGGGGCGCTGCTCGTCATTTTCCTCTACATCCTGATACGATTCGAATGGCGATTCGGGCTTGGTTCTGTGGCTGCACTGTTCCACGATGTCATTATCGTGCTGGGGCTATTCTCGCTCTTGCAGGGACTCGTGCCGTTCTCAGTGCAGATAGATCAGGCGATTATCGCAGCCTTCCTCACTATTGTGGGTTATTCCCTCAATGATACCGTGGTCGTGTTTGACCGTATTCGTGAGTTCACGAATCTATTTAAGACGGATCCGTACGACGACGTAGTCAATCGATCGATTAATGCGACGCTGAGCCGAACCGTTGTAACATCGGTTACCACCTTGCTCGTGGTCACCATCCTGTTTATATTCGGAGGCGAAGTACTTCGTGGCTTCTCGTTTGCATTGATTTGTGGCGTAATCATCGGAACGTATTCCTCGGTGTTTGTCGCTTCGCAGGTTGTAGTGGAGCTGAATTTGCGCCGCATTAGAGCCAAGAAAGCAAAGCGGTAAGCATCGATCTCATCACACGTGCACATTAATCCCATGAGCTTATGAAATATTCGATTGATGAGCGCTACAACGCTGTAGTGCTTACTTTGAAGGGCAACGTGATGGGAGGGCCCGACGGCGCCAAGCTTCACGACGAATTGCGCGAGCTGCGCGATCAGGGAAAGAAGAACGTGATCGTTGATCTCTCCCGCGTGAAGTTTATGAACTCAAGCGGGTTGGGCATGCTCATTAGCGGCATGACCTCAATGCGCAATGGCGGAGGCGACCTCCGGCTGGCTAACGTGGCCGACCGTATCCAGTCGCTTCTCGTGATTACGAAGCTTATCACGGTGTTCAAGCACTATGATAGTGTAGAGGAGGCCGCCGAGAGCTTTGAAAAGGATCCGCCCAAAGCCGAGGCCTCGGAAGGCTGAGTCAGGCGTGGTGCATGCTCGTGCACCGGAGCATTAGGAAGGCGGTGGCCCTCGTAATCGGGGGCACCGCCTTCTTCATGTGTATGCAATAGATTTAACGTACGTGCGTAACCTATCTTTGAGGATGTTTTATGCCAGTAACGGTAGTAATTGGTAGCCAGTGGGGAGACGAAGGAAAAGGAAAGATTGTCGACCTTCTAAGTGAGGATCTCGACATTGTCGCACGGTATCAGGGCGGCGCCAACGCCGGCCACACCATCTGTTGGGATGACAAGGAGTTCGTCCTTCATCTAGTGCCCAGCGGAATATTCCACGACAATACTACGTGCGTTATTGGCAACGGCGTGGTCATCGATCCCGCGGCTGTTATCGAGGAAATCAAAACGATCGAAGAGCTGGGGTATAGCGTGGAGGGACGTCTCCACATCTCCCATAATGCCCACCTCATCATGCCGTATCACAAGGCAGTTGAGCAGGCACGGGAGCGCCTACGCGATGCGGATGCCATCGGGACCACCGGCCGTGGAATCGGGCCGGCTTATATGGATAAGTTTGCCCGTACGGGTATCCGTATGGTTGACCTGCTTGATCGCGATACACTGCGAAAGAAGCTGAAGCAGGCAATCGAAGAGAAGAACACCCTGTTGAAGAGCGTCTACGGAGCCGACGAGCTGGATGTAGACGCGATCGTGGAGGAGTACGTCGAATTTGATAAGATGGTAGATCCGTACGTGACCGACACGACGCAGTACCTGAACCGCGCCCTGGCCGATGGCAAGCATGTTCTGGCCGAGGGAGCGCAGGGGTCGTTACTCGACGTTGATTTCGGCACCTACCCGTACGTTACATCAAGCCATCCCACGGTTGGAGGATGCTGCACGGGTTTGGGTGTGCCCCCGACCGCCGTGAACCGGGTTATTGGCATCGTTAAAGCCTACAGCACGCGCGTAGGCAACGGGCCTTTCCCCACAGAGCTTAACGACGATGCCGGTGAGCGCCTGCGAAAAGTCGGGCACGAGTTCGGCGCTACTACCGGCCGCCCGCGACGCTGCGGATGGCTGGACCTCGTAGCCCTGCGGTACACCACGCAGGTGAATGGCTTCACCGAGCTGGCCGTAACAAAGCTCGATGTGCTGACGGGGATGGATGAAATTAAGGTCTGTACGCGTTATCGATACAACGGAAAGGAGACGGGTCGCTTTCCAAGTGAGACCCAGACACTGGAGCGGGTAGAACCCATCTATGAGTCGCTCCCGGGTTGGTCGGAAAATCTGCAGGAAGCCAGCACGTTCGAAGAGTTGCCGGCGAATGCGCAGTCGTACCTGGAATACCTCCAGCAAAAACTTAACGTGCGTATTTCCTTGATATCGATGGGTCCGAAGCGCAGCCAGACGATTGCCGTGCCGCCGCAAGTTGCGGCATAAAAAGGCCGGCACCGTTGCTCTGTGGGATCACTCGGCGGTGGCCACGGGTCTATCTGGGTGTTACGGTGAAGTTACCATGATTCGGGTGCACGTTGCCTGGTTCTGTTTATGCGCGCCTATCGTTTCTCGGTCAACCTTAAGCTTGGCCTAATCGTTTTTGCCGTCATCCTGGCGGTCGCGTCACTGCTCTACACCAACAACCTGGTAGACAGGCTGCGCGAGCGCGAACGAGCGCTGATGCAACTCTGGGCGAAAGCCAGTGAGCAAGTGACGCAGGCGCCGGCGGAGAATCCCTACACCGAGGAGTTTGACCTGCTGGACCGCATCCTGCGGGATTGGCGATCAACCGACATGCAGTCTGGATCGCGTATGCTCCTGCCCGTGGGCCAGACAGATTCTTTGAGGCGAGCCGTGAGCTGGGCACAGAGTATGCCTCCCGGTGACCAGCTCGACTTCATTCTGAACGAAATCCTGGAGCCAAACCCCTTCAACATCCCGGCCATCCTTACGGATTCTACCGGCCAGACCCCGCTTCTCTGGCGGAACGTGCCGGTGCCCGAC
>SLED01000408.1 GCA_007124945.1 Salinibacteraceae bacterium
CATAGCCGTGACGAAGGTCTTACCCAAGCCCACCACGTCGGCTATAAACACGCCATGGTGTGCCTCAAGGACCTTGCGTGCTGCCGTCACCGCGTGCATCTGATACTCAAGTTCGAGAAAGCCCTCGGGCCGATAAAACTCGTCTGCCTCTTGCTGATCCAGATTGATTTCCTCCTCGAAGTACTCGTAAAGAAACTTAAGGTAGAGCTCGTAGGGCGTGATCTGATCATTTAGCCACGTGTCGCGCTGCAATGTGTCAACATAGTCTTCCGTCACGTCGACCCCCTCTGCCCACAGCGTTTCAAATTTCTGTAGAGCAAACTCAACGTCAGGTCGGTCCTTGAGCTCAACATTGAACTCACGTTGCCCCAGGAGACCAGACTCTGTAAAGTTGCTGGAGCCCGTTATGACGTGCCCGAAGTGTACGTCTCCCCTGTACCTCCCGATGTATACTTTGGCGTGTATATTCACGGCGGGATACGCCCGTATTTCCATTTTCCCCTCTTCTAAAAATTGTACGAAGGCTCGAAGGCCCTCTTCGATCGCAAGAGTCTCGTCTGTGAGTTCCAGCTCTTGCACGATGTTTTTCCGTGCACGGACGCGAGTCCTCGCGTGAGATTCGAAATCGAAGCTCTTCTCTCCCCGGGTGTGTCGTATAAGTCCAAAGGAGGCCTGACCAACATTAATGCCCACGAGAATGCGAATCTTCTCCACATCGTTAAGCGCATCGTGGAGGCGGTGAAAGCCGCTTGCACGAAAATATCCGACGAGGACATCAAAAAACTGCACTTCCGTGAGCGTCGTACGAAAACGCTCGTACAGCGATGACCCGGGGTCGTCGTTAGTGAAAAACTTCAGGTCGGTTACTGCGGAGTTGCTTTCGGCCATGCGTTCGATAGCGTATTGAGCGTACCGGAAACTCGTGCGCGTCTCCCTAACACAAACCCCAGGATAATGTATGCGCAGACAAATTTCTACCTACGCAAAAATCCGCTCCACCGTCTGCGTAACGTAGACCGCAGCAGCCACCTGCAGGTCAGCGAACTGGGCAGAGGCTTCGAGCATCTCAACTGCCCGTCGATGCGGGACTCTTCCGGATGGGAATGCCCACATAGGGCAGCTCCGCGGTGCGGGCTACGTGCCAGTCCGGCGTTGAGCGTCGTGCCGTCCTGTTTGCAGCCCTGCTCATCACGCAGGGCGTTCACGATGGGCACCTCCGCGAGCGCTTCACCGCCCACGACGTCGTACGGAATGCCGTGCTGCTCAAGATCACGGGCGAACGACGCCACGCTTTTTGTACAGCGGGTTAGGAACAGGAAATCGCCCAGGCGGAGCAAGAGTCTACAGCTAATCGGGGCCCTAAACGCTGAATACCCTGTGTGGACACACGTCCTGCTCCGTGCCGGGTGCGTCACGCCCGTGGTGTCCACCTTCCCGTTGTGCGCCAGCGGCGCTGTAAGGAGGGAGCAACGGCTTGACTCCGTGAATCCTGGAAGCACTGGGCCATTATCGCGAACCCCGCGCCTTCTGCAGGGCGTCCAAAAGACATGAATACAGCTATGTTTTTTCCGTGGTTACGGCATACGGCATGAGAGATTTCTCCAACTTAATTTTTGGTAAGGAGCCCGTTGACGGTTACCCGGTAGTAAAGCAGCTCTTATCGTGGGGAGAGGCTCTGAACGCCAGGATACGGCGCATGCCAACGTCGGTGAAGATCGTGGTGCCCGTACTCGTGGTCTTGCTACCACTTGTCCTATTGCTCCGGTACGAGCTGAGCACCTCGCACCTGCAGGCCCGCTGGCTTTCGTCCTACACCGCCGAACTCACGTACCATACGGAGGCCGGACCCAGCGCGTCGATCCGTTTTCCAACGAGAGGACCGTTCAACGAGCGGCTCGGGTACGTGGCGGCGCCTGTGGCCATCGACAGCCTGACGCATGAGGGGCGCTTTGCTATTAGCGCGCAGGCCCGGGTGTCTGAGCGCTTCGCACGGCACATGGACCGGGGCTTTTCGCCGCCCTACGTACCCAAGCAGCAGGCGGGGCTCAAAGTCCTGGACCGTCACGGCTCGCCGCTGTCGTCCGTCCGTTATCCGCGCCACGTCTTCGCCGCCGCTGATTCCATCCCGCACCTCGTGCGCGAGACGCTGCTGTTCATCGAAAACCGATCGCTTCTCGACACGGACGATCCCCAGAAAAACCCGGCTATTGAGTGGAAACGGTTTACGGAGGCCTCGTTTCAGCAGGCGACGGCCGCGTTTGGCTGGACGGACGGGGGGCACGGCGGAAGCACACTGGCCACGCAGCTTGATAAGATGCGCAACTCGCCGGGCGGCCGCACGACGGGACCGGTAGAGAAGCTGCGCCAGATGGCCTCCGCGTCAGTAAATGCCTACCTGGACGGCCCATCGACCCTGGATGCGCGCAGCCGCCTTGTACCGGAGTACCTCAACATGTTGCCGCTATCCGCCATTGCCGGGCATGGCGAGGTGAACGGCCTGGGGGATGGCCTCTGGGCGTGGTACCATGCGGACCTTGACTCGGTGACGGCGCAGTTGCGGGATCCGACGGTGTTTACGCACCCTACGCAGGCGCAGGCGCTGGCTTACCGACAGGTACTGCAGTTGGTGCTTTCCACGCGCCGGCCCTCCTACTTTCTGGGTTCAGAAGCCGGCCATGAAGCGCTCATTAGCCTCACAGATGGCTACGTGCCCGTGCTGGCCGAAGCAGGCATCATCTCCGACGCGCTGCGCGAGGCCGTCCTGCAGGTCAAACCCGAGCGCCGCACCCGCGCGGAGGAGCGCCCCACCGAGTCGTTCATCGCGCGGAAGGCAGCCAACGCCACGCGTTTTCAGCTGCTGCGCCTGCTCGATATGTCATCGCTGGCAGCCCTGGACGGACGCGATGCGACGGTTCACACGCACTATGATGCCGAGGCGCAGCGGGCGGTAGCAGCGCTCTTCGAGCAGATAAAAGACCCGGCGTTTGTGCGTCAGGCTGGACTGTACGGAAGGCACATGCTGGACCGCGGCGATCCCGCGCAGGTGGAGTACGCGGTGGTGCTGTACGAGCGGACCGACGACGCCAACGTGATCCGCCTGCAGGCCGACACGTTTGAGGGCCCGTTCGATGTCAACGGGGGCTCGATGCTGGAGCTCGGCTCCACCGCCAAGCTCCGCGCGCTCATCACCTATCTGGAGCTGGTCGATGAGGTGTACACGCAGTATGCCGAGGCATCCGCCGACGACCTGCGCACAGCGCTCGCGGCAGACACTGACGCCATCAGCCGCTGGGTGCTATTATCACTGCAGCGCACGCCCGACCTCTCGCGGCGCGACCTGCTCGACCGCGCCATGGCGCGACGGTACTCCGCTAACCCGCATGAGGAGTTCTTTACCGGCGGTGGACAGCACACCTTCAGAAACTTCAGCAGCAGTTCAGACACCCTCGTACCTACCGTCGCGCATGCCTTCCAGCAGTCCATCAACCTGCCCTTCATCCGGATGATGCGCGATATCGTGAACTATCATATCGCGCGCCTCCCTGGGCAGCCCGGAGCGATGATGGCCGATCCGTCAGATGAGCGCCGCTCCGCCTATCTGGCGCAATTTGCGAATCAGGAGGGCCGGAATTTCCTGAATCGCTTCTATGAAGCCTACCCCGACACCCCCGATCGCCGCGTGCTGATGGTGCTGGGCGAGCGGAATCAGCACCTCTCGGCTCGCCGCATGGCCTGGGTCTACCGTTCGGTGGTTCCTGATGCCGAGCCGGAAGAATTTGTGGCATTCTTGCGGAAGTACGCCAGTGGCGGCGGGGTGCTGCCCGAAGAGCAACTGCTACGCTATAAGCGCATGACCAGTGACGCGGACTTCACGTGGCAGGACTTGGGCTACCTGGCCAGTGTCCACCCATTGGAACTGTGGCTGGCCCATTACCTCAGGAATAACCCCGAGGCTACCCGCGCCGAGATGCTGGAGGCCAGCGCCGAGGTGCGGCAGGAGGTGTATCAGTGGCTCTTCCGGCGGCGCGCACAGGCCCAGAACCCCCGCATCCGCACGATCCTGGAGCAGGAGGCGTTCGTGGCCATCCACAAGCGCTGGGCCCGCCTCGGCTACCCGTTCGAGCGGCTTGTGCCGTCCTACGCCACGGCCATCGGTAGCTCAGCCGACCGGCCCTCTGCTCTCACAGACCTGGTCGGTATCCTGATTCGCGATGGCGTACGCTACCCCACCGAGCGCATCGACAGGCTGCACCTTGCCGAGGGCACCCCGTTCGAGACCCTCCTCACGGCCTCCCCAACCACTCCTGAACCCGTCCTCGGCGCCGAGATCGCTGCGGTGGTGCGCCAGGCCATGGTGGATGTGGTGGAGCGCGGCAGCGCCATCCGGGCACGGGGGGCCATCCCAGCCGCCGACGGTTCGCCGCTGGTCATCGGAGCGAAGACCGGTACGGGCGATAACCGCATTCGTAACCTGCGGGCTGACGGCACGCGTACCAATATCCCCATGAATCGGACGTCCACGCTCGTCTTCTTTGCCGGCGACCGCTTCTATGGGACCATCACCGCCTACGCACCCGGACCGGTGGCCAATACGTACCGCTTCACCAGTTCGCTACCCTCTCAGATCCTCTCGTTGATGGGCTCGTCGCTTACGCCGCTCACGGTGTCTCCGGTCGAGGAGATTGAGGAGGTCGAGGAGATCATCCTGCCGGAGACACCGCCGTATCTTCAGCCCGCCCGGTGGCCCTACACCCACCACAGCGTGGGTCCGCGAAGCGCGGCGCAGATGATAATGACAAGCACCCCCGAGACTGTAGGACCACCGCGGTAAACGATGGGCTTCCCCATGGGAAGACGAGGGGTAACACCCGCATGTCTCCGATGAAGGGATGACTGGACGCCTCCCTACGTCCAGCGCTCGTCAGACAGTGCGCTACTCCATGGTCGTACGCGTTCAGGAGCGCCATGTGAGTACACCACGACGCATGCCAGCAGCATCAACTGATGACCCGCTCCCCCGTCTGGGTCGCGTAAACCGACCGCGAAGTCACGGCTTCTCCGGTCAGCTCCTCCCAGTAGGTCGCGTAAGTGTTGAGCTGAGCGAGATAGCCTTTCTGCCGGGCTTCATCAGCCGTGGTCACGTCCGTTTTGTAGTCGACGAGGTGCCAGCCGTCGGCGTCGCGGTAGGCGAGATCGATGATGCCGCTGGTAAGCGTCGGAAGATCTACAGCGGCGGCGCTCGCAGAGGCGAAGGGGATCTCCGTGTAGACCGCATTAGCCACCTGCAGGTCAGCGAACAGCGCGGAAGCTTCGAGTATCTGGAGTGCTCGCACAGCAGCGTCCGCGGCTTTTTCCGGCAGGTCTGCCGCCTCGCAACGACTCTTCACAAGGGGCTTCCAGTCGTCAGGCAGGTGTCCGTCAATGCGGGCCTCAAATAGCTCGTGGACCAGCGTGCCGTAGTCGCGCCCTCGCCCACTGCCCGCCGTGGCGTCCGTCAGTAGTCCGCGGGGCTTCTCGCTGCCGGCTGCGCGGCGGGTGTAGCTCGGGCGCTGTGCCGCAGCAAGGGCTTGCTGCCGGCTGGCGCGCACCGTTTCAAGCGTAGCGAGGCCAGGCGCCGCTCCGTCGCCCGACCGCAGGGGCAGTTCGGGGGCCGCGGGCGCCTCCAGCACCGGCACCTCATCCAGTGCTCCGGTCAGGCGCTTCCACGGGCCGCGGTGCGTGGCGCCGGGGCACTGCGTCACGATCAGCATG
>SLED01000195.1 GCA_007124945.1 Salinibacteraceae bacterium
GGTATATCGGGAAGGTGACCAAGAGCTCTCGGCGAGGGGCCAGGCCTCTGTGGTGTGGATCGATCTGTCGACGGGGAAACCGACATCTCTTCCAGAGACATTCCATACGGCGTATGAGGCATCCGCTGCCAGCGTGTAGCTACTTCTCGATTGCACCGCCACAGCCGCTTCCCGCTCCGGCGGTGCACCCGTAGCAGTGCCGATGCGTGCGAATCTCGTGCTGCTTCCACGTGGCGAGATCAAAATCGCGCAGGTGCGGCCGTTCCACCTCCCCATCCCACGCCATGTGCATCTCCAGCTGCTGATTGAAATCGCAATCATACAGGTATCCATCCCACGAAACGGACAACGTGTTGCGACACATCACACCGGCAATCGTCCCGGGGTTGAACGCGTTGACAAGGCGCTCCAGGTATGCCTCCACCTGGCCTTTCTCCATGAGCCATTCGAGATAGCGCGACATCGGCATATTGTTGAGTGCCAGCAGCGCATCGAACGTGACACCGTGGTTGCGCTTGAGTGCATCCTTCCACTCCTGTTCCAGCGACGCCTGATTTCCGGCGAGAAACGCACCTACCGGATTGGTTACGAGAGTTAGCTTTCGCTGCGGATCTCCCTGCCCATATCCTGCCTCATTTAAGCGTCGGATCGCCTTGATGGACTTGTCGTAGGTTCCTTTGCCGCGCTGGGCGTCTGTGCCGAGCTTGCGGTAGTGCGGAAGTGAGCACACGACTTCTACGCCGCGCTCGGCAAACCATTCGGGCAGGTGTTTGTGGGGTCCGGTAAGCAACACGGTCAGGTTACAACGGTCAATCACGTGCAGACCTTTCTCGACACAAGCATCCACGAGATACTCGAAGTTGGGATTTAGCTCAGGCGCCCCACCGGTGAGATCCACCGTGTGCGCCCCAGAGCGCTCAATCGCCTCGAGACAGAGCTCCACTGTCTGGCGATCCATATTTTCTTCCGTGCGGTCGGGGCCGGAATCGACGTGGCAGTGCCGGCACGTCATATTGCACAGCTTGCCCAGATTTATCTGAAAGATCTCCAGTTCGGCCGGCGTGAAGGCCTCCCACCCATGCTCCGCAAGGTCCATCCGAAAGTTTCCGGTACCACTCGGGCCAACCGAAATGTCAGGCTCTTCCAGCACCTCAAACTGGCGCGCGGGGCTGGTAAGTGGTGCGCGCCGGTACTGCATGCTGGTGGTGGCCCTTGGACCTTCGTCCAGGACCGGTGGAGAGCGATCTTCGCTTGCCGACCCGTCTCCAGAGCCAAGCTTTTCTACAACATCCAGCGGTATGAATTTGCTGGCCTCATCTCTCATTGATGGCTCGTACGTTTCAACCAGAAAGGTAGCGATGAACGGGGCGTGCCTTACATCATCTTTGCCTTAACCTGATCGAGCATCTGCACGCCATGGACCAGCGATGCTCCACCCCGGATAGCCGTTGCCACGTGCACCGCTTCCGTCATTTGCTCGAGGTCTGCGCCTTTCTCCAAACATGCGTCGGTGTAGGCGTCAATGCAGTAGGGGCATTGCACGGTGTGTGAAACCGCAAGCGCTATCAGAGCCTTCTCGCGCTCGGTGAGGGCGCCATCCTGAAATACCGCACCGTAGTACTCAAAAAACTTGTCCGCCAGATCCGGTCCTCCTTCCCCAATCTCCTCAAACCGAGGAAGTTGATCCGGGCGATAATACTGCGAGTTGTTTCCTGACATCGACATGAGATACTCTGATGATGGGAGAATTGCTCTACTGTGTGCGCACTGGATACGCATCGTTACACCTGCCATCTGCATGGTACCGCGCAGGCAGCAGGATTTCCGGCAGATACCGGATTAATTTCGATATGGTTGCGAGAGCCGCTCGAAACGATCAAGCTCTCGACGGAGCTGGCTTTGCATAGGCGGAAGGCGTTCATCCTCATGGGATTGTGTGGCCTCCAGGACTGCCTTGTGAAACCAGCGTTGCTTGCTCGCATCACCCCCGAGGCCCGGGTGTCGCTCATCGCCCGAAAAAATGTTGATATCAATCTCCAGCGCCTGATTCATAGACCACAGATTGTGCTGCTTATCGGCAAGGCTAATCGCAGCGGCCTCCGGGGGAGCAGCCCGTAGCTGCGCCACATACGCCTGTTTACGATGCTCCCACGCCAGGCGCCGGCCTTCTGCTGACTGCTTCGGCTCGGTGACGTGTTGAACGAGCGTGGCAACCTCAACGCCGACCTCCTCCACGAGCACCGAGGGATCCATGCGTTCCCCGGCGCTACTTTGGTCCTCCAGGATGTCGTGCAATAGGGCCGCAGCCACCGTGACCTCACCCCACCCCGCACGCTGCACCGTCATGGCCACCATCGTTAGGTGGGACATCACAGGGATGCGCCCTGCCTCGCCTTCAACCAGAAACGGCGGCGCACGCCAGCGGCTTTTCCTGTATGTGCCGCTATGCCACTCGGCGGCCAGCTCCGTTGCACGCTCGATAAGGGGAGAAAATGGAGACACGAGTCAGAATCTTAGCGACCGGGTACACATGATATACGTTAGTGCTCGTCAACACCATTCGCAACCGTAGCCGGTAACAGATTGTAGATTTGTCCGCGATCTATTATCCAGAATAAACACGTTCGGCGTTGGCTACTCAACCCGCAGCCGCAGGCGCATCCACCTCCTGGGGTTCTCTACACGCGATGGTGATTTCCAACGTGCTGAACCCGCTGATACTCCCTCCCATACTCTTCGCTATCATCCTGTGGGAAGCGGGCGTTAGCGGTCCGGAAATTGGTGTGGCTTCAGCGCTCAGCCTTACGTTGTTCACGTTCGCGCCGCTATCGTACATTCTGTGGCTGTACCGCCGAGGCGAGGTGGATTCCATTGAAATCCGTTCCCGGAGCCGGCGCTTCCGGCCTCTCGCCGTATCGATATTTTTCTACGGAGTCGCCTTGATTACTTTTGCTTACTGGCCGCTTCCCGGAAGCACCATCGTTGCATGGCTTTGTGCCTGTTTTATCCTCAATACGGCGGTGGTGATGGGAATTACCGCGTTCTGGAAAATATCAATTCACACCATGTCAATCGCGGGCGTTTGCGGTGTCCTGTTGTTCCTTCTGGTAAATGGCTACGCCGTTCGCTCTGCAACGTGGACGTGGGCGTTACTTTCGGGCCTCGCCGTCCCGGTAATGATGTGGGCTCGGGTTCGGCTGAGAGCCCACACCGGGGCGCAAGTGATAGGCGGGGCGCTGTTCGGTATGATCCTGCCGTATCTGGAGCTCGCCTTGCTTCACCGGTACGGTCTGCTCTCGATGCTATAGTTGCGCTCCATACTTGCGATATTTACGTGTGTGTCGTACGTTTTCCGATGGAGCAATTGTTAATTTCCAGGCAACATCTCCTCACGTCGCTGATACACCGCTACTACGTAATCTTCCACGTCCCTACGTAATACCGGGCTCGGAGGGAGAATTTTGCCATACGTCGACCCGGTCGACGACCATTGCAGCGTTTTCGTACGTGCCGCAGCTGTATCATGCGCATCCTTTTCCTTCTAAGCACAGCTCTTTTGTTGCTCGGCCTGTCGTCGGCTGCGCACGGGCAGGGGTGGGGGCATGTGGAAGGGCAGATTACCATTGCAGATGAGGAGATAGGTCTGCCCGGTGCAACGATCATTGTAGACGGCACCAACTTTGGTACTGCAGCGGATGAGGACGGCTATTATCGTCTGCGTATTCCCGCGGGGACACACCGCTTGCGCTTCTCGGCGGTTGGTTTTGAGGTAAAGTATGACAGCATCACCGTGGGCCGCGACCAGACCGTGCGACTTGACGTTGCGCTGGCCGAGTCAGTGGCGGAGCTGGAAGAGCTTACCGTGGTGGATCGGCTCACCGGGCAGGATGCAGGCGTCTATCGTATTGATCCCCAAACGATACGGGACATGCCAATGCCCCTCCAGGATGGACTCCGCGCGCTAAAAGTGATGCCCGGCGTGGCAGCCAATAACGAGCTTTCAAATCAGTTTTCCGTTCGTGGCGGGGGCTTCAATGAGAATCTCATCTTTATCAATGGCTTCGAAATCTTTCTCCCCTTCCGCCCGCGCCAAGGTGAACAGGAAGGGCTAAGCCTGCTCAACCCTGACCTGGTAGAAAACTTCACCTTTTACAGTGGGGGCTTTCCTGTGCGTTACGGCGGCAAACTCTCCTCGGCGGTAGAGGTGGATTATCACCGGCCAAGAAACGAGCAGCCGATGGGGCGGGCCCACATCTCTACGCTTGATGCCGGTGCTGCTGTCGGTGCTTCTGCGCTTGACGGGCGCCTGGGATGGCTGCTGGGAGTTAGGCGCTCCGAGCCCGGACGCTTCTTCGGCACGCAGGAGCTTGAAGGAACCTTCGACCCGACGTTCACCGACGCGCAAACATTCCTCTCGTACCGGCTGGCTCCCGGTCATGAGCTGGAGTTTATCGGGATGATCGCTGATCACGAATTTCGCCTTGACCCCAGTGGCTCACGCACGTTCTTCGGTACCGTGAGCCTCGGCGGTGGCTCCTCCGATCTTCAGGCCCTGTGGAGAGAATTCGACCCTGAGAGCGAGGAAATTGATGGATATCAGACGCAGTTTGCCGGCCTCAGGATGAAGAATCAACTGTCGGATCGGCTCCGTGCCTCACACGATATTTCCTACTTTGGGACGGAAGAACACGAGTTTTTCGATCTCTCGAGCAGCGCGGTCCTCTTCCAGGTAGATCCCAGCCAGCCGCCTCTATCAGACGACGGGCGGGTGCGTACAGGTGAAAATCGTCAGGAAGAGTTTGCCGATAACAGAATTGCTGTTCGCACAATTACGGGACAGGGACGATACAATTACAGCCTCGGGCAGCGTCACGCGCTGGAGGGAGGTTGGTCGTTGAGACATTTCCGGTTTGAAGACGAGATCGATGAAGGGTCGACGGTGGAAGGAGTCATCGATCGGGACGGCACCGAAGGACGCATTGTTGTGGATCGGCTGGAAGATCAGGCATCCTTCGGAGAAACGCAGGCCAGCGGCTATGCGCAGGGCTCGTTTGACATGCTTCCCTCGGCTCCGAGTCGCTGGACGGCCACGGTTGGGCTTCGGGCCAACTACTTCTCTTTCAATGACGAGTGGACCTTCTCGCCGCGCCTCTCAAGCCGCTTCCAGGCCACAGACAGGCTGCTGCTCACCGGCTCATGGGGCATCTACCACCAACCTCCTACGTACCGCGAGCTGCGCGGGCGACCCGAACCTGGAGAGACGATACTCGGATCCCTAAACCGGGATATTGCTTCGCAACAGTCAATTCAGTACGTCCTGGGGGGAGAATACTTTCTGGAGCAGCGGCGGCTGTATCTCCGAGCGGAGGCCTATTACAAGGATCTTTCCAACCTGATTTCATTCGACATCGACAACGTGCGCATCAGCCACTCCGGAGAAAACGATTCTGAGGGCTATGCCTACGGACTGGACCTGCAGGTGCGCGGCGAATTCGTCCCGGGCCTCGAGAGCTGGGTAAACTACAGCTACCTCGTTACGAGCGAGCGCTTCTTTCCGGAGTTTCAGACGGACCGGCTGAGCGGCGACATCCCCCGCCCCACAGACCAGAGGCACACGTTCTCCCTCTTCGTACAGGACTACATCCCCACGGACGAGGATTACCGGCTACATCTGCGCATCCTCTTTGGGAGCGGGCTCCCCTATAC
>SLED01000021.1 GCA_007124945.1 Salinibacteraceae bacterium
AACTGGGCCTACAACAGCGGCGTGGGCAACGACCCGCGCAACCGGTACTTCAACATCCTGTCGCAGGCCAACCGGTACGATGGCAAGGGCGCTTACGTGAAGCACTGGCTGCCCGAGCTCAAGAACCTGCCCGCCGACAAGGTGCACACGCCGTGGGAGCTCTCCGACAGCGAGAAGTCGTTGTACGGGCTGCACGGCGGCGGGTACCCGGAGCCGATGATTGACCTCGAAGCATCGTACGAGCGGCTGCGTAACGGGTGAACCGGCTTGGGAAATGGTCATTAAAATAACCGCAGCATCCCTGGCGCTCGCGATCATCGACCCGGGGCGGCCATGCGCTAATGCCCGTCTACTGCGCGATCGAGCTATTTCCACTCACCTGAATACTTCACACCATGCGTCCGCTTCGATTTACCATTTTCTCCTTGCTCACCGTCGCTCTTATGATCGTAGGGTGTCAGCCGGAAACTGAAGACCCAGACGACACCGTTTCGCCGGACCCAGATGAGCAAATGGAGGCGCTCGATCGTGCGGATCGAGAGGGGGCTGCGTACATCGATCTTCCGTACGCCGTGATGCCGTTTGATGATTTGCTGATTGGTGGGCAGCCAGAGGAGGAGCACCTTGGAGAAGCAGCGGAAGCAGGCTATCGTACCGTCGTGAATCTGCGGCCAGATGACGAACTTCCCGACTGGTACTCGTGGGATCTCATCGAAGAACAGCTCGGCATGCGTTATTTCCACATTCCTGTGGCAGGTGCGGACGATATCACGCAAGAAAACGCACAGGAGCTGGCATCGATAGTTGATGAGGGGGACAACTTCCCAATTCTAATGCACTGCAGTTCGGGTAACCGTGTGGGTGCGCTCTTCGCTGCGCGGGCGTATTTTCTCGCAGATGAAGACGTGGAGCAGGCCCTGGAAGTGGGGCGCGCTTCGGGCCTTACTGAGCTGGAAGCACCGCTACGCGAGCAGTGGAGCAGGGAGTAGCGCTTCATCAGAGTGTAGCGTCCCACGGGGAGAGTATCAGGCCGGTACGTACCGAGCGCAGGGCGCGGTGCGGCAGGCGTCACCCTTGGCCGAGTCGTTTAATACGCCTTCGCAAATATCACACGATGCGTCGCGGGCTTACCCGAGACCAGGTCGGTGCCTTCAACATCATCCTGGTCGAAGGGTATGCAGCGAATGGTTGCCTTAGTCTCCTCTTTTATTTGTGCCTCCGATTCGTCAGTACCATCCCAGGGAGCGATAATGAAGCCGCCCTCTTCCTTCAGCACCTCCTTGAACTCGTCGTAATCGCTCACCTCTGTGGTGTGTTCTTCACGGAAGGAGAAGGCCTGGTCGTACAGTGATTGCTGAATTTCGTCGAGCAGGGCGACGATACGATCGGGGAGTCCGGCCTGAGGCACAATCGACTTCTCGCCGGTATCCCGCCGGGCGATCTCGGCGTTTTCGTTTTTCACATCGCGCGGGCCGATGGCCAATCGTACCGGCACGCCCTGTGCTTCGTACTCGGCGAATTTCCAGCCGGGGCGCTGGGATTCACGGGCGTCCAACTTCACCGCTACATCGCGTGTGTCAAGCTCCCGCCGGATGCGGTCAGCGACCTCCAGTACCTGCACCTTCTCGTCGTCATTCCGGAAGATTGGTACGATCACGACCTGGGTCGGCGCGAGCCGGGGAGGCATCACCAGTCCCTTATCATCAGAGTGCGTCATGATCAGCGCTCCGATGAGCCTGGTGGAGACGCCCCAGGAGGTAGCCCACACGTACTCAAGCTCGTTGTTTTTATTCTGGAAAGTGCAGTCGAACGCCTTCGCGAAATTCTGCCCGAGAAAATGGCTGGTACCGGCCTGTAGCGCCTTACCATCTTGCATGAGCGCCTCAATGCAGTACGTTTCTACCGCGCCCGCAAAGCGCTCGCTCGGGGTTTTCGTACCCTGAATGACCGGGAGTGCCATGAAATCCTCAGCAAACGAGGTGTACACTTCCAGCATCTGCCGGGCTTCTTCCACGGCTTCCTCGCGGGTGGCATGCGCGGTGTGACCTTCCTGCCAGAGAAATTCCATGGTGCGGAGGAAAAGACGCGTGCGCATCTCCCACCGAACCACGTTTGCCCACTGATTGATGAGAATGGGAAGATCCCGCCAGGACTGAATCCATTTGCTGTACGTATCCCAGATGATGGTCTCGCTGGTGGGGCGGACAATCAGGTTTTCCTCCAGTTCCGACTCCGGGTCTGCCATCAGCTCGCCGTCTTCTTCCGATACGGTCAGCCGGGAGTGGGTTACCACCGCACATTCCTTGGCGAAGCCCTCCACATGTTCTGCTTCTTTCGCGAGAAAAGACTGAGGGATGAAAAGAGGGAAGTAGGCGTTTTCGTGCCCCGTGTCTTTGAACATCTTGTCCAACGCGTCCTGCATGTTCTCCCAGAGGCCGTAGCCGTTTGGTCGAATAATCATGCATCCACGCACCGGGGAGTAGTCCGCAAGCTTGGCGGCCTTGACAACGTCCAGGTACCACTGGGAGTAATCTTCGTCGCGCGGAGTGATAGCGTCAGCCATGATGTACGGCGGTGGTCTTTTTTGTATACAGCAGAAAGTGGAATAGCGAGTCATGAAGGCCGACTACACACGATCGTTCCATACGGCGTGGATTTTGCGCCAGCCATTCATAGAAGCGCGCGTGACACGGTGTTACGCTATTCGATCGTGCGGCGGCTTTACTGATGCAGGGCAATATAGTCGCAAGGCGGTCTGAATGCAACGCAGTACAGATACCTTAGCCCGTAACAATTAGTACGCATAAAGCGTTTAGATAAACGGCTATGTAGCAAGAAGGGCTCGCACCCCGCGCATGAGAAAGCGCCAATCTTTTTCAACCAAAACCGTAGTCCTATGAAGTCTTTCTCGAAACCAGGTGGCTCGATGCGCTCGCTGTTGTCCTCGGGAGTGGCAGTGGTCCTGCTGATAGGGCTTACGGGATGTTATACGCAAATGGGAGCGACGCATCAGGAGAGGGATCGCTCCGAGACGCGCGTCGTGGAGGAGGACGTAGAGGTCACCCATTATTACTACGACGACGATTATTACGCCGAAGACCGGTATGCCGAGCGCTATCGCCCGAACAGATACCACAGGTACTTCACTCGATTCTACGGCGATCCGTTTGCGTATCGCAGCTCTTTCGGCTTCTATCATGACCCCTTCTTTTACCACGATCCGTTTCATCGCGGATTCTTTGGCCGGCCGTATTACCGCTCCTCCTTCTCTATAAGCTTTGGGTACGGCTCTTTCTACGATCCCTTCTTCTACCATCCGCATTACTTCAGATCCGGGTTTCATTTTTCGCGCTTTGGTAGCTTCTACGGACACCGCCGGCCGTTCCTTGCGGGTTCATTCTACACGACCCCACGCGTTGTCGGGACCACAAGAACGCTGCAGCCGCGGTCGACCACCGTCGGGCGGGGTGGCATAGCAGACAGACCGCGCACACGGACCACGACACGAACACGGGGATCGACGATTGATTCGAGGACCAGCTCAGAGCGGTCGCTACGGACGCGCGGTAGTTCGCGCGATGCAGTCCGGACGCGCAGCACGGCCCGGACGCAGGATCGGACTACTCGAACGCGCACACGGTCGGTTCGCTCGCGCGGCACCACGACGCGGGCCGGCTCCGATCGCGGAAGCAATACCCGTACACGAAGCACTACGCGCACCCGTTCGTCTGGCAGCGACGCGCGCAGCACGCGGTCTCGTGGTAACTCGTCGCGGGCCAACTCGAGTCGAACGCGCGGCAACAATTCGCGTGCGTCCTCGAGCCGCAATCGGGGTAATAATTCCCGCGCGTCTTCAAGCCGTAGTCGCGGAAATAATTCGCGGGCATCGTCCTCCAGCTCGCGTTCCAACACGCGCGCTACATCAAGCAGCAGAAGCAATAACTCAAGGGGAAGCAGTCGGAGTTCCAGCCGTGATCGCGGCGGAAACGATTAAGATCCGGGTGTTAGCGTCTCCTAATCCCACCCTTGATTTGCGTTGAGATGCACGCCTCGGCTCCCGGGGCGTCCGTTTCAAGCTTCGCGGAGTCCTTTCTTCAGACCAGCCTCCAATTGCTGGATACTACCATGCCTATGTCCATACACTTTTTTCGAACCGCATGCCTGGGAGTGGCACTGCTCACGGCAGGGCTCGTTGTCTCGGTACCGGCGGCACAGAGTCAGACGGCAGAAGAGATTGTGCGTCTTTCACAACGTTCGCCGGGCATCGGGGCCGTGAACATGGGCCTTGGTGGCGTAGGAATCTCTGGAATAGGAGATCACTCCGCTTTCGTCACGAATCCGGCCGGACTGGGATGGGCCGGCGGCATGGTTGCCGGTGACTTGCAGGGTACGTTTGCCGAGACGGACGCTCGATTCAATCCCTCGGGCGATATCACGGAAGGAACGGCAAGCAGCGCTAACATCGGCAATGTCGCCTACCTGTTTGATGCGCCAACGCGTCGGGGAACCCTGGTGATCGGGGGCGCCATCAACCAGACCAATACATTTCGCCGGACGACCGAGTTTGTCGGCATGAACGATCAGAGTACCATCACGACCTCGTTCCTGCCATTCAGCGATGAGTTTTCGGTGACTGATGCCGCGATCGATTTCTTTGCCGACCTCCCTGACCTCGGTTTTGGTGCAGGTGCGATCGAGTTTTTCGACGATTTGTTTGAGGATGGGGAGTATCCGTTCCTATCGGCGGTGGTGCCCGGGACCAACATAGAGCAAAGCGGTCGTGTTGTGGAGGAGGGGTCAGCGCGCGAGTTCAACCTGGGCGGGGCGTGGGAGGCAGCGCCTAACGTGATGGTAGGGCTCTCAGCGAATATCGCCTGGAGAAATTATCGCTTTGAAAATCGTTTCCAGGAGTTTGACGTGTTCGGCGAAAACACGGTCGATGACTTTAATGTCTTGCTTGATGATGGCACGCTCCTCGAAGGGTTTAACGACCTTACGTACGACCGCATCGTGGAGACCTCAACTATTGGCATCAGCGGACGAGCGGGTGTGTCAGCCAAACTGAATCCGCTGGTGCGCCTGGGGGCAACGGTGGAGACGCCGACGTTTATCTCGGTGGAAGACGACTTCCGGCAGTTCCTGGAGGTGGGCTTCGAGCGCGGAGGAGCACTGTCCGACGAGATTAGCTCATCGTTTGAATATGATTACCGGACCCCGTGGCGCTTTGGCGTGGGCGCGGGTCTGGATATTGGGAATATCCGGGCACATGCCGACGTAGAGCTGGTCGACTGGTCGCAAATGCGCATCACCAACAGCCCGGACCGCGGCTTTGAGGATAGCGTAAACCGCCGCTTCCGGGACGACTTCAACGCCGTGCTGAATACGCGTGCCGGTGTGGAACTGAGACTCGCGCAGCTTGCCCTGCGTGGCGGCGCGGCCTTCATGCCGGACCCATCCGACCTAACCGATCACGATCGCACTTTTCTGTCGGCCGGCATCGGGTACAAGGTGTCGAACCAGTTTGCGATTGACCTGGGATGGATGCAGGAGAGTTTCTCAGATCGGCTACTACCGTATCCTGAGGATGCACAGGGGCCCCGACAGGATGACGTTCTCTCCGTCGATGAGGACCTGATTCGCAACCGGATCTCCCTGGGTGTACGCTTCTTCCTGTAGGGATCACTGCTGCCGGCGCCGCTCTCGCATCGCCTCGTGAAACTCTCGGGCAGCCCGGTTGTGCTCTCGTAGCGTGCGGCTAAACGTATGGCCGCCGTCAATGTGCGCCACGAAGTACAGGTAGTCGTGCTCTTCGGGATAGAGTACGGCCCGGATGGAGGAGAGCGAAGGGTTGGTGATCGGGCTCGGCGGCAATCCGTCGATCTGATACGTGTTGTACGGATGCTCAATGTCGTAATCGACGAAGAGGAGCCTTCGCACAGCCCCTTCTTGTTCAAGAAGAGCGTATTGCACAGTAGGATCGGCTTGCAGGCGCATCCCGCGGTCCAGCCGGTTGAGGTACACACCCGCGATGCGGGCCTTTTCCTCCTCCACGCTCGTTTCCCACTCCACGATCGCAGCGAGGCTCAGCACCTCTTCCTGAGAGAGCCCGAGGCTGTCGGCCTGTTCCTGCCACTCCTCAGTCCAGCGCTGATCGAAGGTGCGTTTGATACTCCGCATAACATCCTCCACCGAGGTAAGCCAGCGGAAGTGGTATGTCTCCGGCAGCATGTAGGCGAAGAGGGTAGAAGGCCGCACATTCAGCTGCTCAGCCAGCGTTGTGTCCTCCAGCGCGGTCAGCACGTCCGTCCGGTCAAAGCGCATCTCGCGGGCGGCGACAGCGGCTGCCACCGCCGGCCGCGTGCCAGGTGGTATCGTCACGCGCACCGGCGCCTCCCGTCCCTCCCGAATAGCGTTCAACAGCTCCACATTAGAGGCACCGCTTTCGAAGCGGTAGTGCCCGGCCCTCAGATCCCGGCGCCAGCCGGTTACATTGGCAACCGCGCGAAATGACAGCGGCCTCTGTAGTACCCCCGCCGCCGTGAGCGAATCGACAATCGTGTTGAATCCAGAACCAGGAGGGAGGTAGACGCCCCGTTCGCCATCAAAAGACGGGGTGTTCGGCGCGAAGAGGGCCCACAGCACGGATGCCACGGCAATGGCCAGTACGAGTGCACCTCCGATCAGGCCGTATTTCAAAAACTTCGTCATGATGAGCGTTGGGACGCCTGCAGTCGTCGGTTACTGATCCTGGTATTTCTGTCGTTCAAGCGCACGCGTCTCGTCGATCATCCGCTCAAAGATTCGTTGCACAGCCTCGTTAGGCAGCGGCCCTCCATTCGCATCAATGGCATTGGCGACAACCTCTTTCTCGCGAGAAGGCACGTAGACCGGCATCTCAAGCTGCTTTTTTATGTGGCCGATGATATTTGCGGAGCGGGATCGCTCGTTTAACAGATGTACAATCGCCCGGTCGATGGTATCGATCCGGTCGCGCCAGGGACGTAGATCCTCGGGTGCCGGTTCACCGTCTGATGCCCGGTTGACATCCTCCTCCAACTGCTGGAGTGTCTCGCGGAGTGCGTCGAGAAGGACGGTGGGGGAATTCAGGTCGGGCACGGCTTGGCGTTAAAGCGATAGGGAAGGAGCTGCGGTAAGGTTCAGGGGGCTCGTAAGCCCGAGGCGAAACTTATGGACCGCACTTACGGCAATCATGGCAGCATTATCGGTGCAGAAGGCCGGCTCCGGGACGTACAGCGTGGCTCCTTTTTCTTGCATGAGCGCCTGCGCATCCGAGCGGAGCTGCCGGTTGGCCGAAACTCCACCTACGATCGCAATATCGCGGATACCGGTTTCGTCGATCGCACGGGCCAGCGCATCGACCAGAACGTCAACGATGGCTTGCTGCACCGCTGCGCAGAGATCTGCCGTATGGGAGGCAAGGAGCTCCTGGCGCTCATCCTCCGCGTGATCGTTCAGGTAATATAGTACCGATGTTTTAAGCCCACTGAAAGAAAACGCGTATCCGTCGAGCGAGGCGCGGGGAAACGTGTAAAATGACGGGTCTCCGTCCGTAGCAAGACGATCGATTTCAGGTCCACCCGGATAGCCCAGCCCGAGGAGGCGAGCGATTTTGTCGAAGGCCTCCCCGGCAGCATCATCGCGGGTACGCCCGAGCACGACGTGGGAGAAACCCTCATCTACGCGAACAAGCTCCGTATGTCCGCCCGAGACAATCAGGCAGAGGTACGGGAACGGCGGTTTTTCCGGGGCAAGGTGGGCGGAGTAGATATGGCCCTCCAGGTGGTTGATGCCAAAGAGAGGGACGTCGAGCCCAACCGCCATGGCCTTGGCAAAACTGAGGCCGACCAGCAACGCACCTGCCAGCCCTGGCCCATAGGTTACGCCAATTCCGTCGAGCTCCGCATGTGTAACAGAAGCCTCGGCAAGTGCTTTCTGCACGACCGGTACGATCAGCCGCTGGTGATCGCGCGAGGCCAGTTCGGGCACCACACCACCATACTCACCATGAAACGCCTGCGACGATACGACGCTTGAGAGGAGTTCGTCTCCAGCCATCACGGCGGCCGCGGTGTCATCGCAGGACGTCTCGATGCCGAGAATAAGTGGATGCTGAGCCATAAAGGGTGATTACAGGGTGCACAGGAGGCATTGGCGAATGCAAACCGGGAAACAGAGTTTCAGATGGCTGGCTCCAGTGCCGGCACGTTCCACTTCGGACGTAACATTACGCGGCCGGAAAGAACAAAACTCTACGCGCCGGGTTGTTGCCAATCACCGGCGTAGTTTGTATTATTCAACTAAATTCGCCGTAATCAGACAACGGAGTTCCGGCTATGCACAAGTTCATCTTTTTTCTGTGCTTCGTGGTATTTTTGGGCGTTGCCACACCGGCTGATGCTCAGCTTCGAACCGACGCAAGTATCGAGCGGGCGCCTGCCCAGCTGTATGACCGCGGGGATAGCGGCACGCTGCTAAATAACCTGTTCGACTCGGACACGTTTAGCATGCATCACTCGTTTGAAATGTCGGCCGGTTCCTTCGGTGGGAATAGCTTCTCGCAGAGCATGTATACTAACACCATGCTCTGGGACTTTAACGAGCAGTGGGATGCCCGTGTGGATGTTGCCGTTGCCTTCCAGCCGTTCAACAATTCCCCGTTCAATCAGAACGACGGGCCGCAAGTTTTCCTCCGCAACGCTGAGGTAAGCTATTCGCCCAGTGAGAATACGAGCTTCAGCTTTCAAATACGGCAGAGCCCGTTCGGGCAGTACGCCAGCCCCTACGGACACCGTAGCGCATTCGGTCATTCTCCCTTCGGATTCCGCCGTTAACTTGCCGTTTGATCGGCCACGACTTTGCATATGACGTTAAACGCGGCAGCCCTCGGTAGGGGGTTGCCGCGTTTTGTTTGTCTCCTAACGACCTGAGTCTCAACCCGTACGCCTGTTTATGTGGCAACGTCTCGGACGTATCTTGACTACGGCGCTGGTTCTGGTAATCGGTGCTGTAGTGCTCGTGCTTGGGTATGCGTTTGTGTCCAACGTGCTGGCGCCTTCGCAAGACCCGGTCCGAGAGGAGAATCCGGCAGAGCTCGTGGGGCAGACGATCCAGATTGAAGTGCGCAATGGCAGTGGTGTGACCGGGCTTGCCGCCGAGGCAACACATTTCCTACGCCGCGAAGGCTTTGATGTGGTGGAGGTAGGGGATCACACATCGTTCGACCAACAACGCACCCTTGTCGTCGATCGCGTTGGGGATCCCGCCTCGGCGCGTAAGGTGGCCGCTGCACTCGGATTATCCGAAGACCACGTTGTCGAGGATATCCGCCGCGATTTCTTTTTGGACGCCTCGGTTATCATCGGATTGGATTATGAAACGCTCAAGCCCTTCCAAAATGGCAGTCAGTAGTACTCCGGAACGTTCTTTGCCCTATGTTCAATGGAGCAAGTAAGGGCTCTATCCGTTCCTACTCTTACGTATTCTCTTACCAACGCCGTCGCTTATGGCAGCATCTACATCAACATCTTCTACGTCGTCTGAACAGCAACCCACCACGGCCGAACGAACCCCGGCGCGTGTCCTTGCGCGGCACGCAATCGATGCCATTCTTGATAAGAAAGGACGTGATATCGTGGTGATGAATATGCACCACGTTAGCAATGTCGCCGACTTTTTCGTTCTCTGCACGGCAGACTCCGATATTCAGGTGAAGGCCATTGTGGATAGTGTGCAGAACAGGATTGAAGAAAAGGCGCTGGAGCGCGCGTGGCATGTGGAGGGGTATGAGCACCGCCAGTGGGTGCTGCTCGATTACGTTGATGTAGTGGTGCACGTCTACAGCAAGGAAAAGCGGGAATTCTACAACCTGGAGCGCCTCTGGGGCGATGCTCCCTCCGAGTCGGTACCGGATGACGCCGACGATGCAGCGGATGTAGCGCTCCTACAGGAGCCGGCAGCGGAGCAACAACCCGAAACGCGGGCATGAAGCCACCCGTAGGCGAGCGAGTAGACAACCGAAGCGCAAGATTCTTCCTTGCGATAGGCGCAGGGCTGCTCGGGATCGGTGTTGCCGCCGGTGCTTTCGGGGCACACGGGCTTGAGGGGATGGTCTCGCCCGAGCGTGTGGAGGTGTATAACACGGGTGTCTTGTATCACCTCTTGCACGCGCTTGCGCTACTGATACTCGGACTTGCGATCGCGCGATGGCCAGGTGAGCGGCTGCTGCAGGTTGCCGGGTACCTTTTAATT
Source organism: Salinibacteraceae bacterium (assembly GCA_007124945.1). GTDB lineage: Bacteria > Bacteroidota > Rhodothermia > Rhodothermales > Salinibacteraceae > Tc-Br11-B2g6-7. The sequence goes on from SLED01000021.1 coordinate 10,270, forward strand.
GCCGGCATCGTGATCTTTTCTGGCAGCCTCTATCTGCTGGTCCTCACCGATACGGGCGTCCTCGGCGCCATCACACCGATTGGAGGAGTCGCATTTATTGCGGGATGGGCCGTCTGCGTGTACGCGTTTCTGCGGGCGGGCAGCGACCGGGAGCTATAGCTCTTCTTCCTCGAAAAGTAGCGTCAGGCTTGGCAGTAAGTTAAACTGCCCAGCGAGGGAGAGAAGCTCCTCCGCCGCCGCTTCGGGAGTATCGTACAGTCCATACTCCTCGGCATCGACCGCAAGTGCATAGCCAATTTCATCGTCCTCTGCCGGGTTATAATCCTTCTCCCACTCGGTGGCTTCTTCAATAACGAAAGCCCCTTCCTCTGGGAGGAAAGCTGCTACATACCGCTCGCGAGGCGTGTCTGACGTGTCGACGAGACTAACATTTCCGAGCGCTCCGTATTCTGCATCGAAGAAAAGCATCTCCGTAAGCAGATGACGCGAGAAGTTCGAAGGATCGAATGTGCTCATGCGAAGGACGGTACGTGGTTAGGTGAGCGCAGCTGGCGAAGGTGAGACGAGAAACGACTCAAGGAAAGTCCGGGGCGAGAGTTCCGTTGGAGTGATTTCGAGGTCGAGGCTGTTCGAGAGATGAAGCAATAGCCTCCCTTTTACGAGATGCTCATCCACCGGCTCGCCGAGCTCTTGCGCAAGAGAGGTGACGCCACGGTCGCGGATACCGCACGGGACGATATCGTCGAAAAAGGACAGATCAGTATTTACATTGAAAGCAAAGCCATGCATCGTTACCCATCGGCTGCACCGAATCCCCATGGCGCAGATCTTTCGTTCAGGGCCGCGGGCATCAGGCCCGATCCAGACGCCGGTGCGATCCTTTATTCGACCCGCATGCAAACCGTAATCGGCACACGTTTGAATAATCGCTTCTTCAAGGGTTCGCAGGTAGCGATGAATGTCAGTAAAGATACGGTCGAGGTCCAGGATCGGATAGCCTACAATCTGCCCGGGTCCGTGAAACGTGATATCGCCTCCTCGGTCGATGGGTACAAACGTAGCGCCCCGGCTGCGAAGTCGGTCCTCCGAAAGAAGGAGGTGGGCAGCATCCCCGTTGCGCCCGAGCGTGTAGACGGGAGGGTGCTCCACAAAGAGTAGAACGTGGGGTAGATGGACCGGCGGATTCTCGCGCTTGGCCCAGATTAGCCGGTCCTGCAGTTCGTGCTGTAGCTCCCAGGTTGGTTTGTACGCAGACCGTCCGAGGTCGCAGCAGATGATGTGGTCGTCCGTGTGAGCCGGCATGATGTGCTTCGCGAAGAGTCTTTAACACTACAGGGCGACTAACGCCGCAGTGGGGCGAGCGTGCCCTTTAATTCGAGAGATTCATCCGCACGTTGAAGCCGCCGTTCACGTTTGTGGTCCCCGCAAGGCGGAAGTCGTCGAACTTCTCGTACTGCAGGAAGAAGTCAGCCGTTACGCGGTTGCTAAACTGATAGGTCACCTGCGGATTTAGCGTGATTCGCTCTGTGGATGATACGACGGTCGAATGGTCGTCGCTTAGCGCGTCGTCAATGTTGAAGTCAGGGTTGCTGGCGGCCTCCTGCAGGGCTGAGAGAAGGGAGTTGCGCCGCTGGTCGCTTACCGAGCGCGTCACAGTGAGGCGCAGCGTGATGCGGTTGTTGAGGCGGCGCACCGGCAGGAGCGGAATGTTTATTCCCTGCTGCTGAAAGCTAATGCTTGCGCTTAGCTCGTTGGTCTGATTCTCACGAACGGCGTTGTCGCCGGTGCTCAGGGTGTAGCTGTTGCTCCGGTTCCAGGCGAAGTTCGTCTGCAGGTTGCCGGCCCAGTTTAAATCTACGCCGATAAACGGCTGAAAACGCTCGTTAACGCGCATGGAGCCGATGTCTATCTCGGGCAATTCGTAAATTATCTCTCGCCCTCCCAGGCCAAAGCTGCGCTCCTCGCCCGCGGCGGAGTTGGTGCGGAAGTCGGAGCTGAACTCCGCGCTGTATCCGTGTTGAAGCGTCACGCTGCGCGTAAGCGTTCGAAGGATGGGCCAGTCGCTCAGGCCCGAGTAGTTGACCGACCATCCCGGCATGGGGAAAAGCAGCGTGCCACGGCTTCCAAGTAGCCCGCTCCCCGAGGTAAAAACGTCCCGGAAATCCTCGGTCACGCTTTCATTGGTGAGCACGGTACGACCGTCACCATCGTCATCGCGGATGGGGTCGCCGGGCGGAGCCGCCTCGTCGTCCGAGCGGAACGTATCCAGCTGCCGCTCAAAAAGGGTGAGGTAGTCGGCACCGAACGACCAGACGGAGACCGTTGAGTTGCCGCGCTCGCTCAGGTTTGTAATCCGGCCACCGCCCTCGCTGAGTGCGAAGGTGCGGTCGCGCTGTTCACGCCAGTCCATCCGCCAGTTCAGATTGATGCGCAGCTCCTGGCTTATGTTGAGCGTGGTGCGTCCCTGGATCTGATAATTATCCTCCTTCGTGTCGGCCACCTGCAGGGTAGGATCGAGTAGGCGCTGGTTTGGATCGATCGATCTCTGGAAACCGAAACGATACCCGAGCGATGGCCCGTCCCCCCGGAAGGCGTCGAAAAGACTGTAGTTCGTTTCAACGGTACCCGGCTCATCCCCCGGGCGACCAACATTGGAAGACTGAGCGTTTCGGCCCATGGAGTACGTCAGCTGGAAGTCCCGCGCGCTCGTGAGTCCGAGGAAGACACGCCGCAGAAGGTGCAGCGGATTCGGCGGAGAGAAGCCACCGTTTTCATCATCATTTGCTGCAGAGCTGTTGCGTCCACCGGCCTGCTGTTGCTCTTCGAGCTGCTGGTACCACGGCACTTTTCGGAAGAGCTCTTGCGGGCGCAGGGTCAGTCCGCTACGAATGGTCACGCGGTTGCCCACAGTGGCACCGGATGTGCTCCCAAACGACGAATTGCGGAAATTGTAGTCGACGTTGTAGACGAAATCTTGCAAGCTAATCCAATCCAGGAAGCCCACCTGATCGATTCTCGGCCGGAACGTACCGGTAAAGCTCTGCTGGTGCTGATCCGTGTGGAGCCTGTCATCGCCGGAGAGGGCACTTCTCAGCACCCGATCCGTGGGCAGCGCGCGCAAACTCTCGCTCTGAAACGCGGTCACACCCACGGCCTCAGGCGATATCTCGCCCCGGTCTATCGCCTGCTCGATGGAGGTGTTCTCAAGGACTCGCTCGACGCTGGTGCCCTCCTCGTTCGTGATCGTAACGGTAAACACCGAATCAGCAGCCAGCGCATTGAGCGACTGCTGCGTATTGGTGTTGAGGCTCAGGTTCAAAAACCCGAACGGGTTGTATTGAACGCCAAAGGTGCGTGTATGCTGGAAGGATTGCTGTTGTCGCAGCGGGAAGTCCAGATCAAGAATGCGATCATCTTCGAATATCCGATTGATGTCGGGGCGCTCGCGGGAGGAATTAAAGCGCCGCTGTGCGGTGCCGCTGAACTGCACAGACTGGGGCATGTACCGGAAGTCCAAGTCGCTTATCGCATTGAGAACCGGTACGTCACGCAGGAAGCCCATCAGCCTGATCGATCCCGGGTCGCGGACGTTGAGCTGGTAGTTTGCCGATGCATTCCAGCTCCACCTGTCATTGAACTGCTGATTCGGCGAGCTTTGTTCATTGTCGGAGTACGAGTAACTGAGCGACAGCGGATCGATCATGTTGCGCAGCAGGAAGGAGGACGACCCGGATTTGCGAAGGCGCGCGGTAAAAGATCGCTGGTAGTCCTTGGTCTGTGCACCCACCCGGATCGCGTCCTGTTGTAGCTCGCGTTCCTGCTCGGACAGATTCTCGTCCTCTGCGACGGCATTGAGCAGCTCTTCCACACGGATGTCGCCGCGGTTTGGGTCGAAGCGAGGGGAGCGGGTGCTCGAGCGCAGTTGCATGGATACGGGAATGGACCAGCCGTAGCGCTCGGGAAGGAAGCGGTCGACGTTGAGTTCGCTGCTCATTGTCCAGTTCTGCGTGTCGCTCTGCTGCCGCTCGTCCAGGGTGCTGGAGAGCGAGCCAAAGCCATCGTTCTGGAACTGGAAGTTGCCCCGGACGCGCCCGAGATCTGCCAGTCGGATATCGGCGTCGAAGAGGCCTGCCCAGCCGTCCCGCTCATCGAAGCCGGTAACGCGGAGCTCGTTGACCCACAGCACGGCCTCTTCAATAGTCTCTCCGCCGTTCACGTCATCGGGCACGCGGATGCCAACCACGATGCTGCTAATACGCTCCAGCGATGGCGTACCCTTGATGCCAAGCCGCGTACCCGGCGGAGCGAACGAAGAGGGTCTTGGCTGCAGATCGGAGTCATCGGCATAAAATATTTCGTCAACGGGTTCCGCACGCTGGTCCCGGATGAACTTGAGCTGGTTGAGCGCCGCCAGCTCTATGTTCATCGAGCCGAGGTCCTGTCCGGCCTCGCCGTCGAAGGTAACGAAGGTTTGCCAGAGCTCGTCCGCGTTGCCAGAGGTGGGGCGGCTGGGGGTTAGCGGCTGTTCGTACTCGTAAAAATCATCCGTTTCGTTGGATCCGAGCCGGACGAATAGCCGCGCCTTCTTACGTGCCTCGTCAATATCGCGCTCTGCAAGATCAGCAAGACTTTCGCCAGAGGCGAGCTGCCCGTGGAAGTGCGTAAACATGCGAAGATTCGAGTACCGAAGAAGATCGAACGGCTGTCCATACGTGCGAAACACACCGCGCTGCCGGTCCGGCTCCAGGTTCTCCATGCGGAGCACCATAGATTGCTCGCGGCCGTCCACCTGCCCGCCGCTTGGATCCCGCACCTGCGTGATAAGTGAGCCGATGGGGCTGCGGTATGTCGCGGCATTCTCTTCGGTGTTGATGCTTTCCACGAATACACGCGATTCCTCCAGATCGGCGGGGGTCACATTGTTTTCTTCCAGCGCCACCTCATCGGAATCACGCCACTGGCCTCCCACAAGCTCCATCTTCGCAAACCGTAACGTGGCGGGAGCGCTGTGCCCCGTTGTCCATACGCGGATACTCTCGATACGGCTGAAGTCCTGGATACCGCCTACGCGGCGGTCAGGGTTTCGAACGGGGATGCGCACAAGATACCAGCCCTGCCCCTCATCCGATTCACTGATGCGCTCAACCACAAAGTTGTCCGTGGCTTCGGGGTTGGCCTGTTGCTCGAGCGTGCTTTCGCTAAGGGGTATCGCATACTGGAAGTACCGGTTGTCGGTGTCCAGAACGCCATTGTTGTTGATGTCCTCCGTCACGGGTCGACTTGTGCGCCCGCGGCGTTCGGTGCGGTCGTTGGCAAGCGTGTTTTGTCCTTCAAACGTACTTAGCTCATAGCCCGAGTTAAAGCGCGAGAAGCGCTGCTGAATCGGAACGCCGTTGGGATAGAGTTCAGATGGAAAGTACTCTTCGTTGTCGAAGAACCCGTCAGTGAAGTAGTAGAAGTTATCACCGGAGGGGTCGTTGCGCATTTTTGCTGCTTCGGCCCGATAGCGGGGGTCGGGGTCGCCGTCGTTAAGTGCTTCGATGATATGGCGAAAGTGAAACTGTGCGGTGAACTCTTCCGGGAACTCGTTATTGGGGTAGGAAGCCAGTCCGTCCAAGCCAAGATCCTGTGATCGTCGAGACTCACGATCGAAGTCGACGGCGCGGTTAGGTGTGGTGGAGGGGCGCCGACCCCAGTTGTCGAGGTTTCCAGCGCTGGGGGTTCCGGAGATGGAGAGCCCATCCTCGGTGTTTAGTCGACCGCTTGGCAGAATGTCTTCGGAGATCTGTCCGAGGTCCACGTAGAGGGTCGCATCATCGCCCGCATCGCCGTCATCGCTGTGCACCTGTACGATGAATTCGACGAATTCGATGTTGTTGAGGCTGAAGTCCGTGAAGCGATCCGGCAGGCTCCTCGTCATGCCGGCCCAGTTATCCTTCGGGTTGTCGAGGAAGCCGCGGAGGTCGGTCGTGTAGTTGTACGGTCCTCGCTCGCGCGGGTCGAAGTACATATCCAGGGTTTGCGTAACGTTGTCGCTGCGTAGTGTGGCTCGTCCGGGAAAGATGTCTTCGGTGGGCACGAGGGCAACCGCCGCGCTGGATGGGTTCTGCGGGTCTTCTCCGAGTTCGCGCAGCATGTTGGCATTGAGTCGGTACCAGCCAAGGCGAGCCCGGTGGTTGGTGCGGAGGGAGTCGGCCTGCAGTCCCTGTTGTTCGGGACCCACGGCGCCGATAGAGTCAGGCGGCGAGCTGATGATCCACGGCTCGGGTTGGGAGAGTGAAAACGTGTTTTCAAAGCTCTCGAAGTCGTCGATGTAGGAGATGCCCTGCTGCTCATCCGGGCTAAAGCTGCGGCCCTGATCCTCAAGTGAGCGCTCGGCGCTCTGGAAGGCCTGTGTCTCTGAATGGCCGGGGCGCAGCTGCGCAATCTCTCCGGAGACGGAGATAGAGCTCGGCGCGCGCGTTCGAACGAGAGGAAGCGCGTTGACGCCCTGCGTAAGCCACTGCGGTTCGAGCTCCAGACTGCCGTCCAGGCCCCAGATCATATTGGAGATAGGCTCCTCACCGAGGCGGAATTTGTCGGTAAGCGAGCGTTCGCTAAGGCGCATGACGGTGGCGCCCAGGGAGAGACGGTTCGCCAGTTGATAATCGGCACGAGCGCCCACCAACGTTTTCTGCTGAATATTGGTGGCTGCGTTCTGCTCATAGTCAATTTCGATGTCGCTGCCATCGGCCAGGTATCGCTCGTTCGTGATGGTGACCGTACCTCCCTGATAGTCGACAACGTAGTCCACGCCTTCCTCCAGCCGCGTGCCACCGGAGGTAACTCGAACGGAGCCTTCCACAAGCCCGCTGAAGGCGCGCAGATCGAAGAAGCCCTCTGATGTGCCACGGAAGCTACCTTCGATCCGGTAGAGGTCGCGGCGCGAGTCGCGGCGGGCATTGTCCTTACGCTGGTTATACAGCCTCCGGAAAACGAGCCGGTCCTTTTGATCCTCCTGCTGTGCTGCCGGCACGTTCTCCTCAATTACCCGCTCCATCCGGTCACCGAAGGGCTCCAGGAACGGGAAAATGAGCAGCCCGCGCTGCTGATTGATCGTGAGAGGCGTGAAGTCAAAGCTGTTATCTGGCTGTGGCGATCCCTGCTCGGTGAGCCGGTCCAGGCCGAGAACCTGGAGCAACGTAGCCTGGCCTGTAACGCCCGAAATTCGGCTGCTGGAGCGTTCTCCCGGCGGTTCAAACCGGAGATCCAGCTCAAAGTCATTCTGCTGAATATTGCGGCCGATACGGTAGAGGTTGCGCATCTCGTAGTACCAGGCCGCCGGGTTTTCTTCCAGGTCGTCAGAAGGGGGGCGTAGGTTGGAGGGGCGCAGCAGCTTAAGTACGAGGCGGTCGGAGGAGGCGCCACCGTCGCTCCCGCCACTCTCCGCCGCAAAGTCCCCGATCTGCCGGCGGCTCCCGTCCTGCCTGTCATAGCGAAAGGCCACCGCAAGCGCCTCGCTCTCGCGCAGTCGCTCATTGAGGGAGATATAGCCAAGACGGTCGTTCAAGTCGTAATCCGCGCCTTCGGTAAGCCGCCGAAACTGGCCGGTCTGGAAGTCGGAGGAGGAGAGGCCAAGATCGTTCTCGAGATAGCTGCGCGCGGATACCTCGCCCGGCCGGAGCTGTGTGGCGACGTCGCCGCCGGAGCCATACGTGTACTGATCGCGGTCGCGGCTCGGAAGTTCGGGCGTAGTGAACTGATTGGCCAACGCCAGCAACTCAGGGGATTCGCCAAGGTCGGCCATTGCCACCACCTGCCGCCCCGGGTCCTCTTCCGACTGGCGGCTCGTCTCCAGCTTCCAAACCTCGATATCGGTGATGCGCTCGAACCCGTCCGAGAGTACGATCCCGTCTTGCGGTCGGGAATGTGCGTCTTCCCAGCGGTTACGGTGGTAATAGGAGAGGAAGAAATGAGAGGATTCGTCGTAGTCGGTCGGGCGTAGCTCAAACTCGGTTAGCTCGGCACCGCCGGAGGCCGAGAGCGTGTTCGTTTGCCCTTCCTGCTGACTCACCACGGTGGTAAGGTTCAAGCCGCCGAACTGCATCTCGCTTTTTATCCCGAAGAGGCTCTGGCCACCCCGGATGAGGGAGGAGGGGGTGTCCAGAAAGACGTTTCCGGCCTCTACGCTTTGCAGTATCTCGTCGTCATAGCCGGTATATCGCAGTCTGAGCTGGTTCTGGTAATCGAAGTCACGCTCGGTGTCCCAGTTAACATCGATCTGCATTTTGTCGCCAATGGTACCGGTGACGCCAAGCCGTAACTCCTGCCGGAAATCGGGATCGATCTGTCCTGACTG
>SLED01000015.1 GCA_007124945.1 Salinibacteraceae bacterium
ACCCGAGAAAGTAAAGTGGCACCACGTGGCAGCATTCTTCGTCGGCGTGCTCGTTTTGGCGCAGCTTGCTTTTATCATCGCTACGGGCTTTGATGCACTCCCCGAAATGGCCGTGGCCGAAGAGGCTGTGATTGCAGCCTCAGCCAACGAAATTGGCAAAGTACTCTTTACGCGCTACGTATTGCCGTTTGAAACGGTCGCTATTCTGTTGTTGGTGGCCACGGTGGGTGCGCTAATGCTTGCGAAGCGCCGCTTTTCCTGATCTATTCCTACTCGCTACTGACCTCCCCTACGCATGGAAGTTACGCTCAACTGGTACCTGGGACTGAGCGCTGTGCTTTTCTCGATCGGTGTGCTGGGCGTGCTGTTTCGCAGTAACGCCATCGTCATACTGATGTCGGTGGAGCTTATGCTGAACTCCGTCAACGTTACGATAATAGCCCTCGCTCAAACGATGGCTGACTCCACGGGCCACGTGCTGGTCTTTTTTGTGCTCTCCCTTGCGGCTGCTGAAGCGGCTATTGGTCTGGCCATTATTATCGCGCTCTTTCGGAAGAAGCAGACGGTGGATGTCAACGAGCTTAATCTGCTGAAACATTAGCTGCGTCGCCCAAGCAAGCCCCGGTCGCTAACTCTCGTCAACGTCTTACGTACTCTCTCGCATGGATTCCGCATTTCTTGTTAGACTGATCCTGCTGCTGCCGCTTGCCGGTGCAGTGATTACAGGATTGCTGCCGCTGTTCATGCCGGGGTTGAGAAAACAGGAGTCCCTCATCGGTACGGTGGGTACGCTCGCGGTAGCTATTCCCTTTGCACTCGTAGTGTGGCTCTTTCTGACGTTCGACGGCGAGCCGATTATCGCCAACTTTTACACCTGGATGGCTGCTGGCGAGCTGTCAGTCGATTTTGCTTACCGCATTGATGAGCTGTCACTCATCATGGGGCTGGTGGTTACCGGGGTCGGTGCGCTTATCCACCTGTACTCTATCGGGTATATGCATGGAGACGACGGGTTCTGGAAGTTTTTTGCGTACCTGAACCTGTTCATCTTTGCGATGCTCAACCTCATCCTGGCCGACAACCTTGTCGTGCTGTTCCTCGGATGGGAGGGCGTGGGTCTTTGCTCTTTTCTTCTGATCGGGTTCTGGTACACCGACCTCAAGAATAGTGCGGCGGCCAACAAAGCGTTCATCGTTAACCGCATTGGCGACTTCGCATTTCTGCTGGCGATGTTTCTGCTCTTCCGCGAGTTGGGCGGGCTGGACTTCGACACGCTGCTCAACGGAGTAGATCAGATGGACAGCACCACGGTTAGCATCGCCGTGCTGCTCCTCTTTATTGCCGCAACCGGTAAGAGCGCGCAGATCCCACTCTTTGTCTGGCTGCCGGACGCCATGGCCGGCCCTACCCCGGTATCCGCACTTATCCACGCAGCCACCATGGTTACCTCGGGCCTGTACCTGCTCGCCCGCATGTCCGACATGGTAATCGCCACGCAGACCATTATGGCGGTTATTGCTATCGTGGGCGCCCTTACGGCCATAATGGCAGCCACCATCGCTATCACTCAGTACGATATTAAGCGCGTGCTGGCGTACTCCACGGTATCACAGCTCGGGTTTATGTTCATGGCTGCTGGGGTAGGCGCGTTCTTTGTCGCGATCTTCCACGTGGTTACTCACGCCTTCTTCAAGGCTTGTCTCTTTCTTGGGTCGGGGAGTGTCATCCATGGGATGCACGAGGTTGAGCACAAGCTTGAGCACAAGGGCCACGACATGTCCGATTTCGATGCGCAGGATATGCGCACGATGGGCAACCTGAGGAAATACATGCCTTCGACGGACATCACCTTCCTGATATCTACTCTGGCGATCGCCGGTATTCCACTCCTGTCGGGATTCTTTTCGAAGGATGAGATACTCTTCATGTCGTTTCAGGCGGGGTATAACGGGATGGCCGTAGCGTACTTCGTCTGGGGCGTCGGGCTTGTAACCGCACTCCTAACGGCCATTTACATGACACGCTGTTACGTGCTCACTTTCCGTGGAGAAGAGCGGTGGCCCGAACCGGAGAAGGTAACGCCGCATGAGTCGCCCTCGTCGATGACCATCCCGCTCTGGACGCTCGCGGGGCTGGCAATCGTCGGTGGCTACATCGGGATTCCGGCTGTCATCGCTGATGGGGATTGGAACTGGATCCACCATTATCTGGCGCAGGATTACGGTGGGCCTGTGGCTGACCTTGCCGACACGGCAGGGTTTTCCGTGCCCCTGGCTCTAAAATGGATGTTGATTGCGCTGGGAGGGGGTATTGCAATCGCTGGTGTGGCCTTCTCCTGGGTAGTGTACAACCGCGAAGGCCTTGCCTACGATGACGTACTGCGGGCCCGTTTCGGCGCGCTCTACCGCAGCTGGGAAGTCAAATATCGCTGGGACGAAGTGTACGACGCCGTAGTGGTGAGCCCCATGCGCGACATCTTTGCCGAGGGCTTCGCCCGTACTGATGCGAAGGTGGTCGATGGCTTTGTCAACGGCGTTGCCACCGTAACCCGTGGCGTCGGCCGGCTCCTGAGTCGCTTGCAAACGGGCGTCATACACAATTACGCACTCATGATGATGGTGGGCGTTGTGGTGCTGCTTGGCTTAATCCTGCTCATGTAGTGGCATCGCGAACTCGCTCCCACACCCGAACTGAAATCTTTCTCTTCATCGCAGCATGACGATTCCCTACCTCCTGTCAATAGTCATCTTCCTCCCGCTATTGGGAGCGCTGCTGACGCTGGTGATCCGCGACGTGTCTACCGTCAGGTGGATGGCGCTCGGCACAACGGTGGCTACCTTCCTGCTGTCGTGCTTGCTCTATCTGGGATTCGATCCAGCGGCTGATCCAAGTATCCCGCAATTTGCGGATGTCACGGGCCCGCTGATCTCTGACGCGTTCGACGTCAAGTACTTCGTTGGTATCGACGGGCTGAACATTCTACTCGTGATGCTGACCACGCTGCTTGGGCCTATTGTCGTGCTCTCGTCATGGCATTACATCCAGCAGCACCAGGTCGGGTATTACGGACTGCTTCTCTTGCTCCAAACCGGTGTGCTCGGGGTGTTTACCTCGTTCGACCTCTTTTTCTTCTACATCTTTTTCGAGCTCACCCTCATCCCGATGTACTTTATCATCGGTATCTGGGGGGCGGAGGATCGCATTTACGCTGCGGTTAAGTTTGTCATCTACACGATGGTAGGCTCGCTGCTGTTGCTTGCGGCACTGCTGTACCTTGGCTATCTGGCCGGCGATGCCGTAAATCAGGGGGTGTTTACGACAGATTATTTCAACCTGCTGGCACTTGAAATCCCGCTCGGCACGCAAACCTGGCTCTTCCTGCTGTTTGCCTTTGCCTTTGCCATCAAGGTGCCCCTTTTCCCGCTCCATACCTGGCTGCCCGATGCTCACGTGCAGGCCCCGACAGGGGGATCGGTGGTGCTGGCTGGTGTACTGCTGAAAATGGGCACGTACGGTTTGCTCCGGTTTTGCCTTCCTCTTTTCCCGAACGCAGCCTTTAGCTGGGCCATGCCACTGGCCGTGCTTGGCGTGATCGGTATCATTTACGGAGCGCTCGTGGCTCGGGCACAGCCTGACGCCAAGAAGCTTGTTGCCTACTCCTCGGTAAGTCACCTTGGCTTCGTCGTGATTGGCCTCTTCGCGTTTACAATTGAGGCATTGCAGGGCGCTCTCATCCAGATGATCAACCACGGCCTATCGACAGGCGCTCTGTTCTTGCTTCTGGGCATGCTCTACGAGCGCCGGCACTCCCGCCTGATGTCCGATTATGGCGGAATTGCAAAGTCGGTGCCGCTGTTGACGTTTTTTATGGTGTTCTCGGTGCTTGCGTCTGCCGGCCTGCCGGGGCTAAATGGCTTTGTCGGAGAATTCTTGATTCTCATCGGAGCCTTCAAGAGTGCGGTGATCGGCAACGCGGGGCTTATCGCCTTGGCCACCACGGGCGTTATTCTTGCGGCCGTCTATCTCCTGTGGATGCTCTATCGCGTCTTCTGGGGGCCGATTACCGACGAGGCAAATGCGAAGATGGAAGATATCAACGGCCGGGAGTTTGCGATCCTCGCTCCGCTGGCTGTGCTGATGATCGTGATTGGATTTGTGCCGCAGCCCTTCCTTGAGAAGAGCGAGGTGTCCATGGAGTTCTTGCTCGACACCATCGAAACCAAACACGAATCCATTGCTGAAGCGGCCGCGGCTGAGGATTCCGGTGATATCCCTGCTGCCCGCGCAACGTTTGATGGCAGTAGCTTCACCGTCCACGGAGCCGATAAATAGCTGTCTCCAGAGACGGTCTACACCATAAACTTCTCATTATACGAGATACTGAACCATGGCCAATCTTACACCACTACCGAAGGACGAGGTAGAGAACGCGCTTGAGGACCTTGGCGGTTGGGCTTATGAGAACGACAAGATCTCGAAAACCTACGAGTTTTCCGACTTTCGGGCGGCTGTGAGCTTTATCGTCCGTCTGTCTTTCTATGCTGAGGAGCGCAATCATCACCCGGAGCTATTCAACGTCTACAATTCGGTGACGGTGGCGCTTACCACGCATGACGCGGGCGACAAAGTTACGGAGAAGGACTTGCTGCTCGCACGTGACATCGAAGGCTTCGTCTGGGTATAGCACACATTCTGCGCGCAGGGCGCGTGAGTTAAACGACTGATTTTACAAGATATGGATTTATCGCAGGCATATCAGTCCATGCCGGCTGACCTCATGAGTGCGTTTGCGCTCGTGCTGATCACAGTGGTTGGGTTGGTGATCATTGTATGGGATTGCTTCCGCAACAATGACCCGCTCATTCCCTGGATGGCCGGTGGGGCACTGGCGGTTGGGCTCGTCTTCGAGATGAGCCAGCTGACTGCCGAACAGACGACGCTCTTCCACGGCATGATTCGCGCTGGTGGATTTGCGGCATTTATCAATGTCGTCTTGTTGGGCGCTACGCTGCTGTCGGTAATCCTCTCTACGCCCTACCTGCGTAAAATAAAGCATTCCTATGGTGAGGTATATGCCATCATGCTGTTCGCTACAGCAGCGATGATAACCCTCGCCACAGGCAACAGCCTCATCATGATTTTAGTGGGGCTGGAGACAATGTCCATCTGTCTCTACATTTTGGTGGCGCTTGTTCGTTCAGATGAAGGGGCCATCGAAAGCGCGTTCAAATATTTGGTGCTTGGCGCCTTTGCCGCTGGCTTCTTCCTCTATGGCATTGCACTGCTCTATGGCGCCACCGGTACACTGTATCTACCTGAGCTGCAGGCAGGCCTGGAAGCCTCTGGTGCTGATGTGATGTTCTGGGCCGGCATTGGGCTCCTGCTGGTCGGCTTCTTTTTCAAGGTGAGTGCCGTTCCGTTTCACATGTGGACGCCGGATGCGTATCAGGGTGCACCTACTACGCTCACCGGTTACATGTCTACTGCGTCGAAGGCTGCTGCTTTCGGTGCACTCACCCTGGTGCTGTTCTATGCATTGCCAGCCGAAGGATGGAGCATTGTGCTGGCTATCTTTGCCGTAGTGACTATGGTTGCCGGTAACGTTATCGCTCTGGCGCAGGACAACGTCAAGCGCATGCTCGCCTATTCTTCGATCGCGCACGGCGGGTACATTCTCGTAGGCCTCGCCGCAGGAACGCCGGAG
>SLED01000082.1 GCA_007124945.1 Salinibacteraceae bacterium
ACGTTGCTGCTGAACTGCACATTGGTCTCCGTATCCGGATCCATCGGGTCTGCCGAGATGGTCACGATCTCTACCGGAGCAAGCACCCGTACGTCGCGTGTTGCGGTATCGGTGCTGCCTTCGTTGCTGGCCGTGAAGGTGACCGTGTAGTCGCCTTCCTCAGCATAGCTGTGGTTCACAAGCAAGCCGCTGGCCGTCGTGCCATCGCCGAAGTCCCAGGTGTAGTCAATCGGGCGTGTGGCTTCATCGTCGTTGGTGGTAGCCGTGAACGTTCCCTGCTCATCGACGAGCAGTTGCGTCGGGCCATCGGTGGCAAGAATCTGTACGGCAGTAAATGCCTTGTTGAAGTTAATCTTCAGACCAAACCCGTACGCGGTCAGGAAGTCGGCCGAAGCGTCAAAGCCAAAGGTTTCGTCGTAATTTGGCTTTTCTTCCGTTCCATCGATACCATCGTTCGGGAAAGTCATGTTCGTGGTGATATCGAAGAAGAGCGAGGTCCGCCGGTTAAGTGCGATGTCAAGTCCTGCACCTACCGTCGGGCCGAACGTGACGTTGTTTTCTGTCCCTCCACGGTTATTAGGAGCCGTCGGGTCAAATGTTTGAGTCTCACCAAACGAGACGTTGGCACCTACCTTTAGGTACGGAGCAACGCGGCTTTCGGCGTTCGCGAAATTGAACTGACCCGTAAGCATTACGGAGCTGCGTGTCGTTGGGTCATCTTCGATGGCACCAGACGTTTCAGCGTGAAACTGGGTTATGGCCGGATAATTGGCGAAGCGGTAATCGAGGTTGAGGCTAAAGGGCACCGAGAACTGGTAGCCAAGGCCAATTCCGAAGGCGTACGGAAACTTACCCTCAATGTCGAATTCGTCACCGCTGAAAAGCGTTTGTTTGTTATCGCCGAGATAGTGGGAGAGGCCCACCTGCGGCTTCACAAAAAACGTCCCTTCCGGGCGAAGATCTTGCGCATCAGCGCTCGTCGTCACTGCAAATAGCAATGCGACGACTAGGGAGATAGATGTAAGGTAACGTTTAATCATAGGAGGTTCCTCTTTGTAAGGAGAGCTAATGTGTGGTCAAGGGTGGAAAGTTGCTGAACCTGGCCATCAAGGCTATGGGTAGATGGCAGTGGGAAGGTCAGCACGTGAATGAATACGTCTACGTAGGGTCGGTTACCGTTAGAAGGGACCGATGCTACGAATGTCCCCTACAAAGCTCGTTCGCCCCTGTATTTGACTGTAAGCGCAAACTTAATCAAACACACGAGGGAAGACAAGCTCTTTTTTTGGTGAAATATGAATTCTATGCAACCGATGGCAAGGGTCATGCCGACGATTCGCTGTGTTTTAGCCGATGATCTTGTTGGAATACGTGGTCAGTGACCCTGTTGTACTCTGACTAACGTACACAACGGATGAGGTCATCCACTATCGAATGCACGGCTATATCCGTATTAACAAGAACTGCTTGTTAGGGTCATGTAGTGTGCGGCGCGCGACGAAAATAAAAAATGCCGGATTAGTGTCAATCCAACAAAATTTGCCGTACTGATGGTAGTG
Organism: Salinibacteraceae bacterium; assembly: GCA_007124945.1. Classification (GTDB taxonomy): domain Bacteria; phylum Bacteroidota; class Rhodothermia; order Rhodothermales; family Salinibacteraceae; genus Tc-Br11-B2g6-7. The sequence goes on from SLED01000082.1 coordinate 1,560, forward strand.
TCATTTGCATCGACAGCCAGTACCTCCGCGCCTTTGCTCGGTTATTCAAGGCCGCTCACATGCTTTTCGAGCCGGCTCTTGTACCGAGCGGCCTTATTCTGGTGAAGGAGGCCCTTTCCGGCAAGGCGGTCAATTTTCGCCTTTACTTTGGGAAGGAGTTCCTCGGCCTTCGCCCGGTCCTCCGTTTGTTCTAACTGCTTAATCATGGAGCGCATTCGGCTACGGTGCATGCGATTCCGTGCCTGACGCTTGGCGTTCTGTCGAACGCGCTTTTCAGCAGATTTATGTTGCGGCATAGCGGTAAACAGATCTGATAATGAACCTAAATTTGTAGCTCCGCAATATAGCGCGTATGAGAGCGCGGAGTCAATATCTTTTTGTACTCTTCGTTTCGATGGGTCTGTGAATACCCCGAGAGGAACTACGGTTTTTTTGTTACCGTTGCCCTTCTCTACGTTGTACAAGGGCTGATATTTCCGGAAGAAGGGGAACGGTATGTGGGAAATTATTTCCGATTTATTGCGGGATGCGGGTCGTCCGCGAAAGATTATGATCATGGACGACGAGTTTCGCGAGGAGCCGTCGGTGCGCACTATCGTCCCGAAGCACCTTTTCCTGCTGGCAGGTGGGGCTATACTCGTGACGTCGATCCTGCTGGTACTGCTCGTCGCCTATACACCTGTACTTTACTGGCTGCCCGGGCAGGTGGAGGCTGATGTTCGGCAGCAAGCCCGGATGTCTGCCCTGCGTGTTGCTGCACTTGAGGATTCCCTCGCCTCGCAGAACGAGTACATGGAGGATGTGCGTCGTCTTATAATGGGCGATATGGAGGTGGAGGATGGCCTTCCACCCGGCTCGATGCCAGAGGCCGATGGTGGCATGGCTCAGCCGGGGCCGCCGGCAGACGGTGCACCGCCCGAGGCGCCTTCGCCCGACTGGGGTGATCATGAGCAGCCAGCCATCGCCGTAGATCGATTTCCGCTTCGCCTCAGTACGAGTATCAGTCCGGCAGCCGCAACCGAGGCCACCGGCCTGGTCAGTATGGCCCTGCCCGCACCACCGCCTGTAAACGGCTTGCTTACCCGCGGCTTCGATGCGCGGAGCGGCCATTTAGGTATTGATATTGCGGTAGAGGAAGGCTCACCGGTGCGAAGCATCAGTGACGGGTACGTTATCCTTGCCGACTGGACGCATGATGGCGGATATACCCTTGCCGTGCAGCACACGGATGGATACGTGTCCGTCTACAAACACAACGAACGGTTGCTAAAACGTAGAGGAGATCGTGTTAGTGCTCAGGAAACCATAGCGCTCAGTGGCAATTCGGGTCAGCTAACAACCGGCCCGCATCTTCACTTTGAGCTGTGGCATCATGGGCTGGCGCAAGATCCCCGAAACTATCTCATCGGCTTTTAAAAGTGACTCCTCAGGGAGTCCCTCACGCGCAGAAACGATGTACTCATGAGTATTTTTAGACGTACCTCAGACGAAACAACTATGGCTAAGTCATCGAGCAGTACCGGTAACACGCAGGTGAACATGATCGCAGCGGACGCCTTCTTCGAGGGCACGCTCAAAGCTTCAAGCGACGTTCGCGTCAGTGGTAAGATTGATGGAACGCTGGAGGTAAAGGGTCGCGCCGTGGTGGCTGACGGCGGGCACGTAAGTGGCGAGATCCACGCCGACAACGTGGATGTTGCCGGGACGGTAGAGGGGACGCTCGTTGTTGACGAGCTCCTTGTCCTGCGCTCCTCCGCTCGCGTCGAAGGTCAGCTAAAGGCCGATCGCCTGGTCATTGAGGAAGGCGCTATCTTCCATGGTGAATGTGCGATGGGCGACCGTGCCAAGAAAGCGCTGGAGAAAAATGGACGGGCAGCGACCGGTTCGCACGACAAAAAGAAAAAGCAGGCGGACGAGGAAAGCGTAAAGTCCTCTGCGGCGTAGAGCTGGTTCGAAACGGCGGGGCGTTCAACCCAGTGGAGGCAATCACATGAGCGAAGATGAAAAGAGCCCCACCGTGCTTGGCTCCTTTCAAAAGGCTATGGGGGATGCCGGGCCGTACGTGGCGCTCGGGATGCAGATGGGGCTCACAGTTGCATTTTATCTTCTAACAGGCCTGGTTCTGGATGCATGGCTGGGCACAGGCCCCTGGCTACTGCTGCTCGGAGGCGGAATCGGTATTGTCGTCATGTTTGTGATGCTCATCCGTGCTGCCCGCGACATGACAGCTCGGGCTGATGCGCGTAGAAAAAAGCGTGAGGACTGAAGCCGCACGCGGGTCATGTCGAGCGCGCCGGAGCACGCTGCCAAAGTGGATTCTAATCGGCAGTTTGCTTTCATTTATTATTCACCCCCGTAGCCGCCTGCGCGCGAGTCTTGCGCTGTAGTTTTCCGTTACAGGGGCCGAAAAAAGTTGGGCTCCGCACGTGCGGCCGGCCCCCTCCTGCAAACGATAAGATAACCGGCTCAGATGGCAGTCAGCATAGGCTTGGGTACAGCAATTGGACTGGCCTACGCCGTCAGCGCATATGTGACGCTGCAGAGGGCGGCCAAGCATGAGGGTAGCACTTTTATGATGTTCTTCCTTGGAGGCCTGTTTGCCCGGATGATCGGGCTGCTCCTGCTGGTTGGCCTCGTGATTGTGTTGGTGGAAATCGAGCCGGTAGTCTTTCTCGTTCCGCTCGTCGTGCTGCTGTTGGGCACAGTAGTGTATGAAGTATTTGCCGGCATGCGGCTCGCCGAAGCCTCGCAATCCTCGGGGGCGGCAGGATGAGGCGTGTTCGTGGCGGTGATGTGCCCATTTGCGGAAGTAATTGTGAATCTGCGCGATTCTCTGTTTTTTCTGTTGAAAGTGTAGCGTGCAAGGGTCTTCTTTGCCCGCCGACGTTTTTCCCGTGCGATATCCTCCAATCATGACCTCTTCCATGAGCCGATTGTCACGAAGCGCTTTTTGCGCAGCCGTCTTCGGGCTATTTCTTCTGATGATGGCACCGCCACAGGCGGCGGCCGATTCCATTGAAGGAGATCCCGACGCTATCGGCTATGCGGCAAATGGGTTCTACCTCGACCTCATGCCCATCGCGAAGATGGAGCTTCCGCGTATTCTGTTGACGCGCCACCAGGATGGACTCTCCTTCGATGTCTACGGCAGCACGAAAGCTGCGCTGGAGTCCGGGCTGTACACGCTTTTCGACGGTGAAGGCAACGAGCTGTCCGAAGCGGATATTGAGTATGCCATCGGCGAGAGCAAGCATTACTACTTTCCCATGGGAGCGGCCGATGGGGCGGTTATTGTTGATCTCTCCATCTCCAAGCATTTGCTGGCGGTATTCCTGTCGGCCATTCTCCTGGTGATCATCGGACTTCAGCTGGGTGCGCGCTACCGGAAGGGCATCGGGCGCGAAGAAGCACCGAAGGGCGCCTGGCAGAATACGCGGGAATTGATGATTCTCTACATTCGCGACGAAATCGCGAAGCCATCCATCGGCGACAAGTACCGGCGGTACATGCCCTTCCTGCTGACGGTCTTTTTCTTCATCCTGATTGGTAACCTGCTCGGCCTCGTACCCTGGGGTATAACCGCCACCTCTAATATAATGGTGACGGGCACGCTGGCTGCATTCACGTTTTTGATCACGCAGTTTTCGGGCACAAAGGATTACTGGCTTCACATTTTCAACCCTCCGGGCGTGCCGTGGTACGTAAAACCGTTTCTGGTGCCGGCTGAGGTCATCGGGATGTTCACGAAGCCGCTCGCTCTCGCCTTTCGTCTCTTTGGTAACATGGTGTCCGGCAAGCTGGTGATTGTCAGCGTGCTCGGACTCATCTTTATCTTCTCCGCGCAGTTTGGCGTGGGCATTGGGCTCGGTGCGTCGCTCATCAGCGTGCCGGTTACCCTGTTTGTGTGGGTGCTTAAGTTCGCGATTAGCTTCATCCAGGCGTACGTCTTCACCATTCTGTCGGCGCTCTTTATCGGAATGGCGCTGCAGGAGCATGACCACGAGCATCACGAGGAAGAGCCGGACCCGCACGAGGCATTGTTGGAGCAGGCCGATCCGTATGTGCCCGGCGACGGCGTACCAGAGCACAGTAAGCCGCAACCGCAGCCCTCCGTGTAAGCTTTTGTCGTACAGACTATCAATTTTTGCAGCATAAACGTAGTGCGTGGCCGACCGTAGTTGCGGATCGGCCCTCGGGTCGCTTCTTTGGCGCCCGGATTTCGTTTACATCATCCCAAACCCAATACCTACTGAATTCATGGATCCGATTTCATTTGCTTATCTCGCCGCAGGCCTCGCACTTCTTGGAGCCACGCTCGGAGCCGGTCTGGGCATCGGTCGCCTTGCTGCCGCCGCGATGGAAGGCACGGCCCGTCAGCCTGAGGCTGCCAATGACATCCGTACCAGCATGATTATTGCCGCTGCTCTGATTGAGGGTGTGGCCATTATTGCTGAGGTTGTGGCGCTTGTTCTTATCTTCGCCGGCTGATTACGCAGCACTGATTATCAAGGGCGCCGGGCCAAGGACCTCCGGCGACAGCCTGTGATCTCTCCCCGTATTACTCTGTGACCATGACAGTTCTTCCGCTACTACTCCAAGCCGAGGCTCCTACGCCGAATCTCCTGCAGCCAGAGGGCGGCATGGTGATCTGGGTGACGATCGTTTTTCTTATCGCGTTGTGGATCCTCTGGCGGTATGCCTGGGGACCCATCTCCGACGCCCTGGAAGAGCGTGAGACCCGCATCGCCGACTCGATGCAGCAAGCCGAAAAGGCACTGGATGAGGCCCGCCGCATACAGGCTGACAATCAGCGTGCCCGGCGGGAGGCGGAGCAGGAAGGGCAGCGCATTCTGCGGGAGGCACGGGAAGAAGCCGAGCGTCTGCGCAGCGAGGAGTTGCAGGAGACCCGCGAGCGCATCAAGGAGATGCGCGAGCAGGCACAGGAGGAGATTTCCCGCGAGAAGCAGAGCGCACTCGATGAACTCCGCGCGGAGGTGGCCGACCTGGCCATCGATGCAGCAGAGCGCATCCTGGGCGAGGCGCTTGATCAGAGCCGACACCGTAAGCTGGTGGAGAATATGATCGAAGATCTGCCAAAGAACTAACGTCAGTCGCTCACCTGATCCGTCTGCTCGTATGAGCCACGCATCCAATGCCGCACGCCGTTACGCCCGTGCTCTGCACGAGCAAGCCTCCGAAAGCGGGGTCGTGGAGACTATCGATAACGACATGGAAGCCCTGCGCGATGCGCTGGAGGCTTCCGGCGAACTGCAGCGCTTTTTCGATAGCCCCATCATCTCGCAGGAGCGGAAGAAGCGGGTCATCAAGTCGCTGTTTGCCACGAAGGTGAACAGCCTCACCATGGAGTTGCTGAACCTGCTTGTTGAAAAGAAGCGGGAGTCGCTGGTACCGGAGATCGTTGTGGCCTACCGCGCGTTGCGGGATGCCGAGGAGGGTATCGTTGAAGCAGTGGCGCAGGCCGCGCATAATTTGAGTAGCACCGAACAGGATCAGCTTCGGCTGGCGCTGGAAGGTGCACTCGGTAAACAGGTACGCCTTCGCGTGGAAAAGAATAGCGACCTCGTCGGGGGCGTGGTGGTGCGCGTTGGAGACACAGTGTACGATCGAAGTGTCCGCCGGCAGCTTAGCACCCTGCGCACACGGCTCGAACGCGGCACGGTGCTCGACGCCGTAAACGGTGAAGCGTAGTACCGATTGACAGCATTTATCTTTTTTGCATCTACTGACCTTACTCTTATGTCTAACGCCATTCGACCCGATGAAGTAACCGCGGTGCTCCGGAAGGAGCTCGGGGGCTTCGAGGCTGAAACCGATGTCTACGAAGTGGGCACCGTACTCCAGGTAGGAGACGGTATCGCCCGTATCTACGGCCTGAGCAATGTGCAGGCCGGCGAGCTTGTGGAGTTTCCTGCCAGTGGCGCCACGGGTATGGTGCTGAACCTGGAGGAGGACAACGTAGGTGTCGTGCTCTTTAGCGATGTATCGGCCGTACGCGAAGGCGATGAGGCGCGGCGCACCAAGCGTATCGCTTCCATCGAGGTGTCGGACGAGCTGCTGGGCCGCGTCATCACGCCGCTTGGAAAGCCGATCGATGGGCGGGGACCTATCGGCGGAGAGAAGCTGGAGATGCCACTGGAGCGCAAAGCGCCCGGCGTCGTCTATCGCCAGCCGGTGGATGAGCCGCTGCAAACCGGTATCAAGGCCATCGACTCTATGATCCCGATCGGTCGGGGGCAGCGCGAGCTCGTTATCGGTGACCGCCAGACGGGGAAAACCGCCGTCCTGGTTGATACCATCATCAATCAGAAAAGCACGCACGAGACGGACAAGCCGGTCTACTGCGTGTATGTGGCTGTTGGCCAGAAGGCGTCTACCGTGGCTCAGGTGCAGAGAGCTCTGGAGGAAAACGGTGCCATGGAGTACACGGTTATCGTAAATGCCCCAGCATCATATACAGCACCGCAACGGTTTATTGCCCCGTTCGCGGGAGCGGCCATCGGTGAGTATTTCCGCGACACAGGTCGCCACGTGCTTGTTTGCTACGACGATCTCTCAAAGCAGGCTGTGGCGTACCGCGAAGTGTCGCTTTTGCTGCGTCGCCCACCGGGACGTGAGGCGTATCCGGGAGATGTTTTCTACCTGCATAGCCGCCTCCTTGAGCGTGCCGCCAAGATTATCGACAACGAAGACGTGGCACAGCAGATGAACAACGTCCCACCCGATCTGCAGGGCAAAGTGAAGGGGGGAGGCTCGCTCACCGCGCTTCCCGTCATTGAGACGCAGGCGGGCGACGTATCCGCGTACATCCCCACGAACGTGATTTCGATTACTGACGGGCAGATTTACCTGGATGCCGACCTGTTCAACGCCGGCGTGCTGCCCGCCATTGACGTGGGTATCTCGGTTTCCCGTGTGGGTGGAAACGCTCAGATTAAGGCGATGAAAAAGGTTGCCGGCACCCTTCGCATCGATCTTGCGCAGTATCGCGAGCTGGAAGCGTTTGCCAAGTTCGGCTCCGACCTGGACGCCGCCACCCAGCGTCAGCTCCGCCGCGGCGAGCGCCTCATCGAGGTGCTGAAGCAGGGTCAATACGATCCGACGGATGTTGCGGACCAGGTTGCGATTATCTATGTGGCCACCCAGGGGCTGCTTGATGCGGTACCCGTAGATAAGATCAGTGAGTTCGAGGATGAATTCCTCGAGCGAATGAACCTGCGCCACAAGGACGCCATGAAGTCCATTACGGAAACCGGCAAGCTCTCGGACGAAGTGACGGAGATTCTCAAAGAAGAGGTGAAAGACCTCTCTGAAATCTACAGCTCATAACGCGCTGCTTCACTGATTTAGACCCTCAGACACGGTAGGAGCCCATGGCCAATTTGCGTGACATACGAAGCCGGATCGACTCGGTGGAGAATACGCAGCAGGTGACGCGTGCGATGAAGATGGTTGCTGCGGCCAAGCTGCGTAGGGCGCAGGAGCGCATCTTTACCGCACGACCGTATGCGTTCAAGATCCGTGAGATCATCACGCACCTCAAGCGCGAACTCGATCCCGGGATGCATCCACTCTTTCAGGTGGCCGAAGAGCCGGCCTCGGCTCTCGTGGTGATCGTCACCGCAGACCGGGGGTTGGCGGGCGCGTTTAACTCAAATGTCATCCGTAAAGCCGAAGAGGCGATTGAGGAGCTCTACACGGTCGAGCAGGAGGCTGGCAAGCTTCAGCTGCTCTGCATCGGGCGAAAGGGCCACGACTACTTCAAGCGCCGCGGGTTTAATCTGCTGGGCGACTACCGGGGCTTCTTTGAGGAGCTAAGCCTTGAGCGGACCCGAGATATCGTGGACAAAATAAACGAAGGATTCCTGCAGGGCGACTGGAACGAGGTGCAGGTAGTCTACAACGAGTTTAAGAACACGATCTCGCAGAATCGGATCGTCGAGCCCTTCCTGCCTATCCCGCGGGACCGTTTCCTTACGCCTGTGATGGAGGAGGAAGATGAGGCGGTAGTCCCGGTCGAAGAGACCGTCTATTCGGTCGATTACATCTTTGAGCCGAACGCGGAAACGATCCTCAACGTGCTGGTGCCACGGTTCCTCTACTACCAGCTGTGGCGAATCGTGCTGGAGTCCAACGCGGCCGAGCAGGGTGCCCGGATGGTTGCCATGGACAACGCCACATCCAACGCGGATGACCTGCTGCGCGAGCTGCGCCTGGATTACAACCGTGCGCGTCAGAGCGCCATTACGACGGAGATCATCGAGATCACCAGTGGCGCAGAGGCGATGGAGGCAGGCTAAGCGCTGTTGCGTCCCCCGTCGGAACGCACGATAACGTCTGGCGTCAGAAGGTGTCGCGGTCTGGTGGCCGTACCATACGTATTGCTGGAGAGGTGGCCGAGTGGCTGAAGGCGCTCCCCTGCTAAGGGAGTAAACGGTTTATAGCCGTTTCGAGGGTTCGAATCCCTCCCTCTCCGCTGCAGCCGGATCCCACTCGGGGTTCGGCTTTTTTGTTTTCGACGCCCACCCCGTACCATGGCCGATCCTGAATCAGTGCCGGATGCCCCGCGGTGGTACACGTTTCGCGCGTACCTGGTGCATCTCTATACCGCTTCCGGGGTCGTGGCGGCCTTTCTTGCGGTGATGGCGCTGATGGAGGAGGTGCCCGATCCTCGCTGGGTGTTTCTCTGGCTGGCCGTGGCCGGTATCATCGATGCCACCGATGGGCCGCTGGCACGCCGATGGAATGTCAAGAAGTTCGCGGCGGGCGTGCAGGGGCGCGTGATTGATAATATCGTCGACTACCTGACGTTTACGTTCATTCCGCTCCTCCTCATCTGGCGGATGGCCTGGGTGCCCGAGCCCGCGCTGCTCTGGCTCTTTCCCGCCCTGCTAACCAGCATTGTCGCTTTTGCTCGGATCGGTGCCAAGCAGGAGGCCGAAGGCTTTTTTCTGGGATTCCCGTCGTACTGGAATCTCGTGGCGTTCTACATCGGATGGTGGGTTGCCTACTACGGAACGCTCGTGCCAGCGCTACTGGTGCTGGTACTGGCCGTGCTCACGCTCATGCCCGTCCGTTTCATCTACCCGAATCTCACGCCAAAACCGTGGCGAGGTGTGGTGCTTTGGGGAGGATGGATCTGGCTGGCTGTACTGCTGATCTCCCTGCCGTGGTTTCCCGAGGCGCCGTTGTGGCTTTTCTGGGTATCACTGATATATCCCGCAGGCTACGTGGTGCTGTCCTGGTGGCTCCTGCGCGACTAAGGTTCCGTGCGCTCTCCCGCCTGCACCCCGTTCTGCAGCTGCAGATTGCTGCGGAAGTGGACATCCCGCTGTGGGAATGGAATCTCGATGCCGTGCTCGGCAAAGGAATCCCACAGAGCGAACAGTAGGTCGCTTTTGAACGCACCCGGCCGGTCGCAACGGCGGATGGTCCAGGCGCGGAGCTCGAACTCCAGCGCGCTGTCGCCGAATTCGATGAAGCGTACGACCGGTGCCGGGCTTCTCATCGTGCCATCCACGCTTTTCGCTGCCTCAACCGCGAGTTGCTCAACTTCGCGCACATCGCTTTTGTAGCTCACCCCGAACGGCACCCGGATGCGTACCTGCGGATCTCCGTGGCTCAGGTTGGTCACCTTTTCCGAGATAAACTCGGCGTTCGGCACGATAATGATGATGTTGTCATTCGTCCGAATAGAGGTACTGCGGGCGCCGATACGTGTCACGTTACCCTGCGTCTCTCCCACCAGCACACGATCCTTCACCCGGATGGGGCGCTCGGCCAGGATGATAAGGCCGCTCACGAAGTTGTTGACGATGTTCTGCAGGCCAAAACCGATTCCGAGCCCGAGCGCGCCGGCAAGCACGGCAAGCGACGTCAGGTCAACCCCCAGAAATTGCAGCCCGATCAGGAAGCCGATAAAGAGCACCACGTAGCCTACCACCCGCGCGAAAGACTCCTGCAGACCGATGTCCAGGTCGGTCCACCGATCAAGCTGTCTGCGCAGGGTTCGTCGCGCCGCACGAGCGATAAGCACCACCACAATGAGCAGCACGATGATGTAGGCGAAGGTGGCCAGTGAAATCGGCGTGTCGCCCAGGTGGAAGAGAGGCTGGCCGAACACATCCAGTACACCCAGGGGATCGAGCGAATCCATGAGACGATATCGTCGGTGTGCGGAAGCAGCGGATCTTTAATGTAGCATCACAGGGAGCGGGGGGCAAGGAATCGGGCGCATCTTCTGCTTTATCAGGTTGCCTCGCGAAATACCAGTGCACTTTTTGATGTGCTTATGTAAGTGATGTATTAATCAAAGTTAACACAGCCGACGTTCTGAAGTCGATATCCCTATTTCTCGATGGAATGTGCTGTGAGTAACCGTCAATCACGCTCTTGAGCTCGGAAAACAACCGTTGCTGAATCGCTTAAGATCGAGTCCCGGCGGTATTTTCTCTAATAGCGTTTTTAATTCCATGAACGTCTGGACGGCTCTGTGCCTGTTGGCTGGTAGTGTTTCTCTCATAGGGTTTGCGTTGCATTCGCCGCCCGATGAGAGCGCCCGCATCATCCTAACATCCGAAAACGACACGGTCCAGATACAGGGCGTGTTTGAGAATACAGCGGAACTGACCGGCACGCTCACCTATGCGCTTGACGTCGTCCGCGAGGGAGCCGGCGGCACCAGCTCGTCCGCGCAGTCGGGGACGTTTGAGACGGAGCCCGGACAGGTAGACAGCCTCTCGACCAGCCGCGTGAACGTCTCCGAAGGCGACCGGCTGGAGGTGGACCTGACGATTGAGCTTAACGGCGAACGGGTAGCGCGCGCATCGATAGACTGCGTCTACCCCGACTGCCATTCGCGCGAATTGAAGTAAGAACGGTAGCTGCTAAGTAAGCAACACCTCGGTACGCGTGGAATACCGCATCCGGAACACCGGGACCGCCACCATTCCCGAGTATGAAGTCACCTTCCGCATCGAGACCGACGCAGGCGAGGACCGCCTTCGGCAGGTGGAGGGGGAGATGCTACGCGAGGGGCAGTCCGACGTGGGGGAGTTTGAGTTAGACCTGGACGGCGCCGATGCCACCGACGTGGTCGTAGACGAGATCTGGTTTGAGGAGTAGCCCCCAACCACTGTTTTGGAGCTCATCCAAAGGAGCAATAAAAATACACTAAGATAATCCGACAGATGAATCCTTTAGGACAAACTGCCTGATACCACGTGAGGTAGGCTTTACGTGTACCGGTAGGCTTAACCTCGTTGCGCGCTGGACGATGCTACAGAATCTACCGGGATGTGTGCACAGGCTTACTTACCAACCAGTACCCATGAGTCGACCGGTTTATCAATCTGATGTAGCGATTCGACGCAGTTGTCTGCCGCTCATTCTTTGCGGTGCGCTGCTCTTTCTTGCCGCGTGTGACGGGTTTGAGTGGAATCTTTACGATCCAGAGCTTACCGATCACTACGTGACGGCGGACGAGGACTCCGTTGCCGTTGAGGATGACGCGGCGGTAGAGCTCCCTCCGCGGCCCCGCATTGCGGTTGCCGAACCTGTGGATGCCACCGAGCGCCTCATTCAGCAGGAGCAGTCTATGCCGTGGGTTGAGCTTTCGTTCGAGCCACCCGCGCTGGACGAGCATGCCGATTTTGTGCAGGAAGCCATCGAAGAGGGCTCCCGGCCGCAACTGACGGAGGAGGAGCTGGCAGCCCTTCGTGAAAACGCCGCTGCCATCCTTGATACCCTGCCCAGAATCCCGCAGGAATTCGGCATGAGCCAGGCCGATCAGGACCGTTTCGTGGAAAGTCTCTCTGAGGAGCAGTTAGCCGCTTATGATGACCCGTCACTCGCCGATGATAATGATGCGGGGCAGCAGGCCGGCCAGCAATTTTCGCTCGACATGGTGATTGATGAGACACGTTCCACACATGGGCGAGATTTCTACGACATGTTCTACAACAAATTCGATGCGCCCGACGGTGCGATGAACTACACCATTTACGTGCGCGAGCAGCCAGGCCGCGGCCAGGGGTCGGTCGTGGAGGTGCGCGTCAACGACGAGATCGCCTTCCGCACGCAACTCCAACCACGGTACGAGGTGATTGAGCAGGCAGCGGAGCAGGCAGTATCCTTTACCCAGCGATTCATGCAGCACACAGACGTATCACGAGCGATTTACTGAGGGGTATTGCAGCAGTCACATCTTTCTCCACTTATCCTACGGAAGACCATGAAACGTTACTTCGTCTCTATTTCTGCATTGGCGGTGGCTTTCCTGCTACTGGTCGCACCGGTGCAGGCACAGGACTTTGTGTATCAGCCTAAGAACCCTGCCTTCGGTGGCAACCCGGGTAACTTCTCCGCGCTTTTCAACATGGCCGAGGCGCAGAAGGACTTCGAGGATGACACACCTGACTTCCGCCGCGATCCGCTGCAGAATTTCCAGGACCAACTGCAGCGGCGGATTCTTAATGAGCTTTCCCGCGAGATCGTGGGCAGCCGTGTTGGCGATTCAGGCATTGACTTTGGGCAGGAGGGCCGCTTTGAGTTCGGCGATTTCTTCGTAGAGGTTGAAGAAGGCCCAGACGGCCTGCGCATACAGATTATCAACGCGCTCACGGGCGATGAGTCGACCGTGACTGTCCCCTCGCTGGGCGGTGAAGGCGGATTACCATCACTTCCATAACTTGAACTTCGGTTGGACGCATGTGGCGAGGTATTTTGATGAAAGGACGTACAACGAGTGTAGTGCTGGTAGCAATGCTGTTCGGGGTGGCTGCCCTGTTAAGCGGCTGTATGAACTATCTGGCACCCTTCGAGACCGAACCGGCCAAGCCGGGAAACGAGACGCGGGTGCAGGATCGGTTTGATGAGCTCCCTGCGCCAAGTGAACAGGTGGTAGCCGCCGTGTATCGCTTTCGCGATCAGACGGGGCAATACAAGCCATCACAGAATGTGGCGAGCTGGTCTACCGCTGTGACGCAGGGCTCCACCTCCATCCTGATGCGCGCGCTCGAACGCTCCGGCTGGTTTGACACGATCGAGCGCGAAGGCCTATCCAACTTGATGAACGAGCGCCAGATCATCTCCTCCATGAGGCAGATGCACGAAGGCGATGGAGCGGGCCCGCTGCCGCCGCTCCGCTTTGCCGGAATCCTGCTTGAGGGAGGCATCGTCGGCTACGACTCCAATATTCTTACCGGTGGTGCCGGCGCACGCTACTTCGGTGCCGGTGGCTCGGGTGAATTCCGGCAGGACCAGGTAACGATTTACCTCCGGGCTGTATCCACGCAGAGTGGGCGCGTGCTGAAAACCGTCCACACGACTAAAACGATCATCTCCCAGAAAGTGGATGTGGGGCTCTTCCGGTTCGTTGAGCCGGAGCGCATCCTGGAGATGGAAGCAGGCTACACGTTCAACGAACCTCCCGTGCAAGCTGTAACGGAAGCTATCGAGGAGGCGGTGTTCAATCTGATTGTCGAAGGCGTGCAGGATGGACTCTGGTCGCCCGCAGACGAATCCGACCTGCAGGCAGAGGTCTTTCAGCGGCAGGAAGAAGCATTGGCGCGCGCCGAAAATCTGAACGCGTTTAACCGGATGCGCACCTCGGATAACCGGCGAGGTTTTGGTATCGGTACGAGTGCCGGTGCCATTCGCTATCAGGGTGATTTCTCCGATCCGCTGCTACGAGCCGGTGGGGATGTCTACACGCGGTTTAACGTGGCCAACCGATGGGGGCTCGGTCTCTCATTTGGCGCAGGTGGATTGGCTGCCGATCGTGGCTTCACGCGCCAGCATTATTCTACAGAGATGCAGGCCTTCTATTACATGCTGCCCCACAGCCGGGTCACGCCCTACTTCACGGCCGGCGGGGGATTGCTGATGCAAACGGCAAACGGAAGCTTTGAATTCGGGCGAAATGCCTTTCCCTATGCAATGGCCGGTGGCGGCCTCGAGTGGATGGCGACGCCTCAGCTCGGTATCAGCGCAGGAGTGCAGGGTAATATTGCCCTCATGGATGGCATCGACGGCCGCTCCCTGGGCGGTGCGCATGATGGCTTCTGGACGGGCAGGGTCGGCATTACCTACTACACCGGCCTTTTCCGCTGATAGGTATGGCCCAGCCGAATCTTTTTCAACGGCTTGTCGCCGGCCTTTTTAACCGCTTCAAGTCCCGCAAAGAGCAGCAGGTGGTTGACCGACTCGTGAACGATCCAGAGTTTCGGGCCAGGCATCGTAAACTTGAAGAGGACGCCCGCGAGATGAGGCGCCACATTCAGAAGGTCGACGATTTCTTCGATGCCGGCCGGACGCCAGGACACAGGCACGATCCAACGTGACGAAAATCCACGTAAACCCCTGCAACACGCGTCTACAAATGCCTTCCGCTGCCTTCTGGCAAAACACCCCGTAGAGACGACCCGGTGGGTCGTCTCCATCTCAAACAGGCGCGCACGCCCGAACGCCTAATAGCCCAGCTTCAGATCCGGGTACTACAGGCTTAATCCAAAAGATGAATACTCTCGTCTGAGAGGCTCAAATGTATCGCCGTGGTCTGCGGTACATAGAAAAGCGGCACCGGGAAGACCCCCGATGCCGCCTGGAGTGTAGCTATGCTGCTTAGGTGACGCTATAGCAATGCCATAGCCGCTCCGGGGTTCCGTTTCGCGCTTGCGAAGCGGGCACTTCATGATCATGAAAACAGACCACGGAGGACGCTATGAAGCAATTCAGCGTGCTACTGCTGGCGCTCCTCTTATCGGTAGGAGTTGCACTTGCCGATGACCCGCCCGGCCCGGAAGACGATATCTTCGTTGACGACGGCGCGGTGATTACGCAGGTCGGCGACGATAACGACGCCAGCATCACTCAAGAGGGCATCCACGCGGCCCGCATCTACCAGGAAGGCAACGAAAACGAGGCTGATATCGGTCAGACCGGTATCAACAATACCGCCTTCATCAGTCAGGTAGGAAACTATAACGACAACAGCGTGACAGTGGCCGGTGAGGATAACACGGCCATTCTGGTTCAGCAGGGTGACAATATGGACCTGAACCTGAAAGTAACTGAAGGTGTCGGCCGCACGGTGGACATCCGCCAGTTTGGGGAAACTCACACAGTTGGCTTCGTCGGTGAAGATGGCAAAATCTTCCAGTCAGGCGACTACAACGAGCTCTTCGTCTCTCAGTATGGCGAAGGGCATGTTGTTACTGCCCTTGATGGGGAAGATTACATCCAGGATGGCGATCACAACACGATCAATATCCTGCAGTACGGCACCGATCAGACCGCGCAGGTTGGCCAGTTTGGCGACCAGAACACCATGTCGATTTTCCAGGATGGCAGTGATCACACCGCCGTCGTGGAGCAGCGTGGAAATAACCATACGGCGTCCATTCACCAGGACGGTAACGGTAACCATGCCTCAGTTTCTCAGAAGTAAGGAGGCGTGATGGAAGTAATTCCTATCTAAGTACACAGGACGCTGCGTGTTGAGAGGGTGGTTAAACCACTCGACCCGCGCAGTCTGTCATGTGCGATAGAGCCCGCACCCTGGCTTCGGCCGGTGTGCGGGTTTTTCTGTATGAGGAGTAAGCCAAAGACTCACTCTACCGCCTCATGAGGGCGCATTTGGATGAGTTGTGCAGCCATTATCTACACGAGTGATGTCGGGCAGCCCGACATCAGCCGCGAAGGCTGTGCTGCTTGGGTGACACTATGGTACGCATGGGTCTTCGCGAAGTGGAGCGGGCACAAGGCCTGGCTCTGCATTCATCGCACATGATCACAGATCTACGAGGACACCATGAAACGTTTACTAACACTCGCATTCGCCTTCGTCTTCATGACGGGCGTAGCATTCGCGCAGGACAATGAGGCATCGCTCTCGCAGGATGGAGATGAAAATGAAGCAGTGATCAATCAAGTTGGGTCCGCGCACGACGCTACCATTGAGCAGGGTTTCAGCGATACGCAGCAAAGCTATGCTTATGCACTGATAGAGCAAGCCGGTGCTGACAACGAAGCACTGATCCGTCAGCGGGCTTTTGTCTCAAGTCAGACCAATGTACATGCCATCTTGCAGGATGGGGAAGACAACCGTGCCCGCGTGCGCGTCTTCAACGGCGAAAATCTTGGTGGTATAGCCCAGATTGGAACTGGCAACGATGGTCATCTGGTGCAATCTTCTACTGGTCACATGGGAGGAATTGCGCAGTTTGGGGAAGATAACACTGCTTACGCACGCCAGAGCACCGGTGACAATATCGTTGGTATCCTGCAGTTCGGCGAAGAAAACGATGCCTCCGCACGTCAGAAGGGTGGCACGGATAACCTGGCCCTTATCGGCCAGTTCGGCTCGGAAAACATGGCGGGTGATGGTTCTTCATCTGAACCGTTTGGCATCTACCAGGACGGTAGCTACAACACGGCTATGATTGGGCAGGGTGCCTCAGGAAACGCCGCCAGCATTTCGCAGCTCGGCGATGGCAATACCGCCAGCATTACGCAAAACGGCGGATTCGCTGGAGATGGATTCGGTGCACTTGATGTGCCGGTTGAGTAGGTCAATCCGATGTCATCAAATAGGCCCGCATTTGGACTATTACCGAATGCGGGCCCCTGTTTGACTGACGGCTATCAGAATACCAGATTTGGATTAATCCAGGGAAATAAAGTGAGTGGTTCGAGCGAGCATATTGAAATGTTACACGCAATCAAGGCAATGAGTGCGATTTCAGCGCCGCTCTACGTCAAACACCCCGCAGGCTTAATCCAAAAGCGTATTCCTTCGCTCCCACAGGCTGAGGCCGATGGATGGGAGCTTCGGTAGAATAACTCGCGACATCACGGGACAGGCCTCGACTGAGGCGCCGGGATGTCACTCGGAGTCAGGCCATGTTGCTTAGGTGACACTTCAGCATGGGACCTCCGGGAAACATAATCGCACAATGACAAACAAGTCCTAAGGAGGACACCATGAAGAAGGTA
>SLED01000294.1 GCA_007124945.1 Salinibacteraceae bacterium
CGAGCCGTATCGCTACTGAAGGCGCTCCTCGATGATGCAGGACCGCTTCAAGGCCAAGCGACTACGACGGGAAGTAACATGCTCCGTTCGTAATCCATGTCCGTGTAGTGAACCTCTGCGAACAGCCATTCGACAAACAAAAAAAGCCCCACCGGCAAACTGCACCGATGAGGCTTTTCGTATGAACGACAGGCTCACGCATCACTCTTCAAGCGTAGTGATTGCTACGGCCGTGCGCCGGCGAATGAGTTCCGAGTCTTCCGTGCGGAGTCGCTCTCGCAGCTCGACAGCTACGTACGGACCGCCAACCACACGCAACGCCTCAAGTGCGAGGAGGCGTCGGCCGGTGTGCTCATCCGATGTATAGATGTCGAGTAAACGCGGGGCTGCGAGGGAGAAATCAAACTTCCTGTTCCCCTCAGCATCCTTGAGCGCCCCCTTACGGAGTACAAGCTGCATCGCGTCCTCATGTGCTGAGGCACGCTCCGACCCAAGAAGGTCGAACACCTGATGGGGCAGGAACGCAACCCAGGTGGACTGATTCTGCGAATCCTCAGTGGTGGAACGCTGCTCTTGAGCGAGAGCGATACTACTTGCACTCAGCGTGAGCGTAAGCGAGAGAATTACTGTACGAAGTAGCGTAATCATGCGCTTTCGTAGATGGTGTGTGGTTTTTCGTCGGCCGGGTGAGACCCGTCCGTGCTGCGCGCTCAGAAGAACCACAACCACCAATGGTTCTCCTCATAAATTTCCGTAAGCGCTTCGATTACAAAGCTTAATGCACTCTTAAACTGTTAGCGCTTCCAGCCTCCACACATTCTTTACCTGTAAGCGGTACCGGTGTATCCCCGAGCAGATGGCACAAAAAAGCCCCCACCGCGGCAGACGCGATGAGGGCTATAGAAAAAGACTGGTTGCGGGCTCTACAGCTGCGACGTAACCGCCTGGCGCTTCAGTGCGGAAAGCCAGCGCGTGATATCGATATCCTTGGGGCAGGACTGAACGCAGTTGAAGATCGTGTAGCACTTCCAGAGGCCTTCTGAGGAGTCCACAACCTCGAGACGCTCGTCCGAGCCGTCGTCGCGTGTGTCCATGTTGTAGCGGTAGGCCTTCAGCATCGCCGCCGGGCCCAGGTACTCCGGATCGGCCCATGTGCTGGGGCAGCTGTGCGTGCAGGCGCCACACATGATGCACTTGGTGGAGTCCTCGATCATGTCAAAATCCTCGGGCGACTGCAACCGCTCGCGCTCGGGTGCCGGGCCGTCATTGATCATCCACGGCTTCACCGACCGGTATTTCTCGAAGAAGCGGCTCTGGTCGATCACCAGGTCCTTAATAACCGGCGAGCCAGGCAACGGGGCGAACGTGATGGTGTCGCCATCGCCGCTCACCAGGTCCTGCACGAGGACCGAGCAGGCCAGCTTGTTCTCTCCGTTGATCTGCATTGCGTCGGAGCCGCAGATGCCGTGCGCGCAGCTCTTGCGGAAGGTGAGCGTGCCATCCTCATACCACTTCACGTGGAGCAGGAGGGCCAGCGCACTATCCAGCGGATCAGCTGGAGCCTCGTACGTTTCCCAGTGAGGCGCATCGTCAACTTCCGGGTTGTAGCGCTTTATCTTAACGTTCAGTTTCATCGGGGTACAGAGCCGTTAGAATCTATATTTAGGTTCGGAACCATTCTACGATCACGCCCGCCCAGGCCAGTCCAACACCGGCAAACAGCATGGTCATCACTGCTGTGTAGGTTACCGGCCCGATCTCGTCGTCGGCGCGCTGCCGCCAAAGGCGATAGGCGCCATCGGCGCAGGCCAGCGTAACAACGATGGCCAGCAATAGCAGTCTGCCTGGAGAGAGCGTGGGCATTAGTATTTGCGCTCCTTCGGCTGGAAGCGCGTGATCGTCACTTCCTTCCGATCAAATTCGAAGTTGCCCTTCGCGTCGCTGCGGAAGAGCGTATGCTGCAGCCAGTCGTCGTCGTTTCGCTCGGGGAAGTCCTCGCGAGAATGTGCCCCTCGGCTTTCCGTGCGGTTTAGAGCCGATGCTGCAACGGCCTCCGCATAATCGACCATAAACTGGATCTCCACCGCATCCATCAGTTCGGTATTAAACTTCTTCCCTTTATCCCGCACCAGCACCTTGTTGGCGCGCTCGCGCAGGTCTTTGATGTCGTCGAGCGCGGTGGTGAGTGTCTCTTCATTGCGGAAGACGGAAACGTTATCCATCATCGTTTCCTGCAGCTCGTTTCGCACCTTCACCACGGGCTCACCGTCTGTGCGAGCGAGAATGTCATCCAGCAGCGCGCGCGTCTCCTTCTCTGGCTCGTCCGGTAGCGGCGCGAAGCCCTTGCCCTCTTTAACCTCTTTGGCCATCGCCATGCCAGCGCGGCGGCCAAATACCACGAGCTCCAGCAGCGAGTTTGTGCCAAGGCGGTTCGCGCCGTGCACGGACACGCAGGCGCACTCACCGGCGGCATAGAGGCCAGGCAATGTGCTACCGCGCTCACCTGTCTCCACCCGGCCGTCGTAGTCTGTTGGAATACCGCCCATGGCATAGTGGCATGTGGGCGCGACAGGAATAGGCTCTTTCAGCGGATCCACACCGAGGTAGGTGCGGGAGAACATGGTGATCTCCGGCAGCTTTTTCTCGAGGATCTCGGAGCCGACGTGGGTCATGTCGAGGTGGACATACTCTTTGCCCTTAATGCCGCGGCCTTCGCGGATCTCGCGGTAGATGCACTGCGAGACGAGATCACGCGGTGCCAGGTCTTTCACGGTGGGCGCGTAACGCTCCATGAAGCGCTCGCCTTCGCTGTTGCGCAGGATGCCGCCTTCGCCACGAGCACCCTCGGTGATGAGAATACCGAGGCGATAGAGGCCGGTTGGGTGAAATTGCACGAACTCCATGTCTTCCAGTGGAAGACCGTTGCGGAGGAAGATCGACATACCGTCGCCCGTGCCGGCGTGGGCGTTAGACGTAGTCTTGAACGCCCGCCCGAAGCCGCCGGTGGCAAAGCAGACGATCTTGGCGTGGAAGGTGTGCACTTCACCGGTCAGCAGTTCATAGGCCACCACACCGGCGCACTCCTCACCGTCTTCGCTCATGATGAGGTCCAGCACCTGATACTCGTCGTAGAAGCGGACGTCGTTTTTCAGGCACTGATCATAGAGGGTGTGCAGGATGGTATGACCGGTGCGGTCGGCTGCGTGGCAGGCCCGTCGTACCGGTGCCTCACCGAAGTTACGGGTATGCCCGCCGAAGCGCCGCTGGGAAATCTTGCCTTCTTTGTTGCGGCTAAACGGCACGCCGTAGTGCTCAAGCTCCACGATGGTGCGGGGGGCATCCTGGCACATCGTCTCGATCGCATCCTGATCGCCAATATAGTCACTACCCTTCACCGTGTCGAAAGCGTGCCACAGCCAGTGGTCCTCTTCCATGTTGCCCAGTGCCGCGCCTATCCCTCCCTGCGCTGCCCCCGTGTGCGAGCGAAGCGGGTGGAGCTTGGAAACGACACCAACATCAGCGCCGCCCTCCTTGGCGTAAAGCGCAGCCATCAGACCGGCGCCTCCCGCTCCTACGATGACGACATCATGCGAGAAAGTCATGGGAGAAAATCTTCAGTTAACAAAAGTGTAGATGGCAGGGGACTTTGCGTCACGGTGTGGGAGGTACATACCCCCATCCGGCCGTAATGACGGAGTAGGTACCTACCACCAGCAGAATGAAAGCGAGCGTCCACGACAGCGTTTTCGCTATCAGCTTACCGGTGTCGTTTCGGATGTAGTCACTCATCACGTTATTCAATCCATAGAAACCATGATGAAGTGCAAAGACGAGGAAAAAGATGTTGAAGGCCTTCCACAGCACCGCGTAGACCGGATCGGCCAGGCGCTGCATCACCACATCATAAGGGGTCACCTCCACCTCGGCCCCGATGCGAGACCGCACGGCTTCCTGTGCGGCTTCGGGATAGTCGGGCATCACACCGGCCTCAGCCTGTTCGGTGGTTACCACCTGGTGAGCCACACTGGCAAGCTCCGAGTCGTAATGCTGGACCCAGAAGTGCGTGATCAGCAGGAACACCAGAAACGTGCCGGTGATGCGGTGAAGAAACCAGTTGCGAGCTTTCGAGCGAGATTTTCCGTAGCGAGACATAGTGCGCGTCGGGCAAAAGGAGAGACAGGCGTTAGATCAACAGGCGAGGGCTTAACCGAAGAAGTGCGTCACCACCGTATGGATGATGGGGTATCCCCCGACCACCATCAGGATGACGGCCACAGCCCCCAGCGTCCAAAAGAGGCGTTTCTGGTTAGGACTCCAGCCGAGGAAATCGATGAGCACAATGCGGAGGCCGTTTAGGGCGTGGTAGACCACAGCGCCCAGAAGCAGAAACTCGCCAATTTTGTAGATGGGCGCATGATACTTGGTAATGAGCGCATTGAAGGCGTCCGGATCGGTCAGTGCCCGCAATTCCCAGACGTGAAGTATCAGGTAGACGACCAGTGCCACGCCGGTGAGCCGGTGCAGCATCCAGGCAAACATGCCGGTGCGCACTTTATACCACTGGAAGCGGTTCGAGTCGGTAGCGGCCTTTGGACGCTCTGCTGTTTCGAGAGCCATAGCGGATGTATCGAACGTCAGATAAAGAAAAAGGCGGGACGGGCAAAGAGGTGAAACCCCCAGCGCGGAGGGACGCGCGCCGCACCACTATCAAACAGTGCCTACTGCTATTTTACCACATGTCATTTGTTTCTCAAATGTGATAACAAGTTACAGTCTTGCATCGACGTAGTGGGCGCCCCCGAAAAGTTGCGCTTGCGACCTCCGGGCAGGGCGTCTCTGCGTGGACTCATAATACGGGGGCGACACAAAGAATTCCAGCGCCTTGCCGTCAACGTTGTGTGACAATAGTTGACGGGGAGTGAACATCCACCGGACCCTGTGGCCGGATGGGATCAAATCAGGGTGTCGCGCTATTCATAGGGTGATAGATCTCGCACCCAGATTCAAAAATGTTTCCGCTGTAGGGGCACGCATGAGCATTTTGCTCCGGTACCGGAACGCGATTTGCTGCGAGACAGGTGGATGCATGCATCGTAGCGAGGATCCACCCAACCCCTTTTGTTCATCATACGTCGTCTTTTTCTGCCAGTAGTGCTCCGCGCACAGCGCTTTATGAGCACCGGCCAGAAGAGGCGTCGCACGTTTTAACATACTGCGGAGCGCACACGTTACCACTCTGCGTTTCGCCCACACATTCACCCAACTTTTCATCTATTTAGTGGTGTGCGGTACCGCTTCCGTAACTGATCGGCTGCATAGCAGCCTTACGCACACGGACCAGCCTGCACTCCATTTCACGAATCTCTGCCACCTTTTCCGCAACCGCTGCTCTTCAGCCATTTGAACAGGATGACTAACATTGTAACATGGAGCGTAGCGCACGCGGGCATTCGTCTTGTACATCAAGGGTTGCCAGCCAGCTCTTCTGTACGTGGCACGATGCGGGCCACAGGCAGTAGCCGTGCACCGCTTCTCCGTCTATGGGCAAAGAAATTGTCATTAATGCCGAAAAAGATATCACCCGCATTGCCATCGTAGAAGATGGCAACCTTGGCGAGCTGCACTTTGAAAATCCGGAAAACGAACGCACGATCGGCGACATTTACCTCGGGCGTATCCGCCGGGTAA
>SLED01000372.1 GCA_007124945.1 Salinibacteraceae bacterium
GTGCAGAGAAGCATTTCAAGCAGCGTTCTTCGCGAGCCATGGACGGTGCCGGACTCATCGACGAAGAAGAAGTCCTCCAGCAGGTTGCCGAGGAGCTGCCGGACTATTTCTCGAAAGAGATGAGACAGGAGATGGAGCATTTCGACCGGCGCGTTATCGAAGCGCTGAAGCCACATCAGGAACGGGCCGACGCGCTCATCCGCGTGGTGCGGGAGCACGCGGCGGAGCTGTTTGACGTGCCATACCGGGCGCCGGACACGGAGGGGGTGTTCACCATCGAACAGGAGCCGTACTGGCTGCGCGAGCAGTTCGAGGTGGGGATGCTGGGCGATGCAGGCTCGCTGCTGGAGCGGCTAATGCCCCAATCGCTGCGGCACAGACGCATCGAACGGCGCATCCTGCGGAAGGTGGGTCAGCTGGTGACGACCAACGTCGAGAAATTCCGCTGGGCCACCCTGCAGCAGATCGATCACACATTCCGGCGCTTCCGCAGCGAGCTGGACGAACGCCTGCAGCAAACGATCAAGGCCACGCGCGGGGCCGCCGAAGCTGCGCTCAACCGCCGGGAGGAAACGCAGGCGGCGATTGAGGGAGAAGTGGAGGCATTGCAGTCAGCGCAGAAAGAGCTGTCGTCGCTGCAGGAGGATCTTCAGAAAATTGGGGAGCAGATGGAGAAAACGGGCTGATCACTTCGTGTGGCCGTACGCCCCTACACCTAATATCTGCCACGTGCGGCTAGTGGTACGGTTATTCTGAGCCGTTGAACATCATCTACCGTTTAACCATCCCTCCCGGAAGTCCGATCACTCGCGGTCGCGCAGTTCATTGTACCGTTCACCTCTTCCGGCGTGACCCTGTCCATCAACCCATCTCCGGTCGAATCCTGCTGGCTGCAAGCCTGTGGAGAAATGCCCCACACTGGATCACGGGATTGATGTAACCGAAAGCCCGGGCAGCGCTGGTAGGGAGTGTGCTCGATTCTTGTCATCTTTTGGGTCATAGAAAGAAAGGCCGTAGCCGTACGATTCGCCGGCCTGTGACCCCCCGGGCGCAGCTGTAACGCGTCCACAGGGCCTCAACAGCGTACACAAGATCACCAACAGAACGGAGGGAATTTCCAATGAGCAGATTGAACCGCGTAGTGATGGCCATTGATTTCTCCAATCTATCGGAGACCGCAGCCGCGTATGCGTTGGAAATGGCCAACCGAGAAAATCTGGAGGCGCACCTTGTCACGGTGGACGAGACGAAAGAACGGGCGGAGGCAGATATCGCGTCCAAGCTTGAGGCGATAGCTGAGGGGTTGCGGGAGCACTGGTCGCACGTATCGGAAGCTGACGGTCGATCGGACGGTACCTTGCGCATCGCGCAGGAGATTCTGTACGACCGCAAACCAGCCACGGCTATTTGCTCCTATGCAGAGGCACATAAGGCAGATCTGATTGCCATGGGCACCCGCGGGCATCGTGGAGTGCGTCGTGCTTTCCTGGGTAGCGTGGCCACGGAGGTTATCCGCGAGGCTCCGTGCCCCGTATTGACGGTACGACAGCCAGAGGATTCGAAGCCGGCGGCCGCTAATCACATCATGGTCCCGGTTGACTTCTCTGAGCCTTCCAAAGCGGCCGTGCGTTACGCGGCGGGTCTTGCAAACCAGTTAGGTGCCGATCTGACGCTGGCTTACGTCATGGAGAAGCAAGGCGAGAACGCAGGCTATGGCTTCAAGCCGTCAGTTTTTGGAACGGCCGAGGGATACAAGCGGGCACGGAAAGACCTCAAGGGGCTTACGGACGGGCTTTCGGTGGAGGCCTCCGTCAAGGTGCTGGATGGAAAACCGGCAGAAGCACTGCTCTCTCACGTAGACGCTGAAGACGTCGACCTGATCGTGATGTCTACGCGCGGCCACTCGGGCGTAAAGCGATTGCTGGAGGGTAGCGTTGCGGAGGATATTATCACCAAAGGGCAATGCCCGGTGCTTGTGGCCCGCGACTTCGGTTTGCAGGCCTCCGCTCTGCCGGTTACCGGCGAGGAAGAGGCGACGTAGCATAAGGAACGTTACAGAGCCAAGGCCGGGTCGGGATTGCAGGTAGGGAAGAAGCCTCGGTTTATCGTCCCTGGCGCTGGCGTCTTCCCCATCCTGATGCTGCGTTGCACGTTCGTCGACCTGGAGCACGCGGTAGCGTGTTTCTAAATCGTGTTTCAGGTTGGCTTTGGCGGCATCATCGGTTTTGCTGCTTATGACCACGAATCTGGCGTAGGAGCCGGAAGCGTGGGCCGGTACGTCAAGTCCAACGTTCAGAGTCGTGGCTTTCTCAGGCAGAAGACGATCGTATGAGCTGGGAAAGTGGAGAAACCTGTACCCCGTAAGACGGGCTTCATACATGTATCTCGCTTTAGTTCGAGGATCTTCTGCAGGACGCACATCAGTCATTCATCTGTTGACAGTGGGCCACCGTGAGGGTATATTCTCCCTGCCCTGACAACATGACGCGGATACAACGATGCGCCTCACTGCACTGCTCGTACTTCCCATTTTTCTCTGGACGCTTCCCTTAGCCGCGCAGTCGACGACGTTTGAGGGCACAGAGGGCAACCTGCAATTGGTAAAGGAGGAAGCCGTGATGCTGCAGGAAAACCTCGAGTTTCTCGCTGATTTCTCGGGGTTGGCCGCACTGCCCAACGGAGGATTTGTTGTCACTACGACTGGCGGGAGCACGGGTGGCAGTGAAGCCACTGCGGTTGTCGTTTATGACGCTGATGGCCAGCAAGAACGCGTGCTTGGCCGGTCCGGACAGGGCCCGTATGAATACGAGCTACCCCGGTTCGTCTCCACGCAGGGCGAGCGCATCCTGATATGGGACCAGCCGCAGCGCAAGGTAAGTGCCTTCGCGCGGGACGGCACGCGGCTCAACGAATGGACTGGCCTCCCTTTCCTCCATGGATTTACAGCAACGGCCGACGAGCTTGTCTTCCATCAAGCAGGTACTACGGATGAGGAGCTCGTTAGCCTCTACGATACAGACAGCGATGGCTTCATCTGCCGCGCAGGCACACGCACACCGGCGGATCAAATGCTGATGCGCGTGCAGTATCCAGTTGCGCTCACCGTCTATGAGGGCGAGGTGCTGTATGCTGCGCCCTCCCGTACGGTTGTTCACCGGCTGCAGCCCAGTAATTGTGAGGAGAGAACCCTTACCTTCGACGTCCCTGGCTTTTCCGTCGAGGAAACGGAAGGCTATCCTCCCAACAGCATGGAGGCACTGGAATACGCGTGGCTAAACAGCCGTATTGCGGGTATTCATCCGATGAACGGGTATCTCGTTATCGAAGCCGCGCTGGGGCTTGAGGGCGACCGGCTCCTGCTGGTGTTCGACGATAACTTTGAACACATTGACACCATCCGCTATGGGCTAAACACCGAGGCTCCAATAAGTCGCCACGTTGATCTCAGCGACGGTCAACGTCTGGGTTTCGTGACGCAGGAGGAGGCCAACGGCGAGGTGCACCGTGTGCTGAACTGGTGGCGGTTGCATGCGGTAGAATAGGACCGTCCCAAAACCAGTGCTTGTGCACCCGTGCAGCGATCTGATCACATCCTCAAGCTGGATGGCGAGCCGTCGAAGCGGCTGGGTGAGGTGATGGGCAGTGCCTTCCTGCACAGGCTCGGCTTTCAGTACATCCTCCCGGATGACCACAAGCGTGCGGAAGCCCTCCCCTGGTTCTTCGGCAGCTTTCTGCGCCGTATCGCGCAGCGCAAGGGCGAGGTGTATGCGACCAGGGACGAATCGGGCGGGGCGTTCTGGATCCGCCCGGATGCCAAGATTACGTACATGGACGCCATCCAGGCGGGGCTGATCACCATGCCGTTCCAGCTCGGGTTGGGAGGATTCCGCCGGGCATTACATCTGAACAAGGTGGTGGACCACGTCCACGCCAGCAAGATGCGCGAGCCCCACTGGTACCTGATCGCGCTGGCCGTCGCCCCGGAGCGCCAGGGCGAAGGGCTCGGTGGCGCTCTCATGGCGCCTGCCTTCCAAATGGCCGACACTAACAAGCAACCCTGCTACCTGGAAACCTTCACCGAGGACAACCTCGACTACTATCGCCGCTTCGGCTTCGAGGTCGTCGTGCGGGCTTGCCTTGAGGATATCCCGTTCTGGGGGATGAAGCGCGCGCCGAAAGGATAGGGGCGATGGGCGGTCAGCCTAAGTCCTGCAGCGCCAGCGCCTTACTTCATGCCCTTCTCCCTCGAATTCGACCGGCAAAAACTGCTGGATAACGTGGGCGTTCGTGACCAGGTGGGAGGTGTCGGCGCTGGTCCGGATCTCGGACCGCTCGCCTGCAAGGGCCATGGGGAGGAGGAGCTGGTCGGCAAGATGTGGCTCCACGGGCGCACCCGTCGCGTGGTGGGTTCTGAGTTGCTTGCAGGCATCTTCGGCAACGGCTTCGGACGGTTTTCCCGGCTTACCGTGGCCCGTGAAGCCTGCGCTCACGTGCACATAATTGGCTGTAAGATGGATCACCGCACCCGGCCCTACGCCTTGTACCGTCTCGCGCGAGATGTTCACCGGCACCGACAGGTCGGCCAGTAGCTCCTCCGCCCGGTTGGCCATCCGGTGCGCGATGTGGTCGGGCAGGTTGCAGGCCACAGCGCGCCCGTAGATGCTTTCGAGCTCGCCTCGCTCGGTGATCGTCAGCGGCCAGAGCGGCTGCATGCCCACCTCGTTCGCACCCGGATTTCCCTCGATTTCGGCGCGGATTTCTCCACCACCGCGCGGGTAGAAGCCCCAGGTCTCAAGGGTGATTCTCGCATGGACGCCCATCCGGGCGAGGGTGGGCAGATAGACGTGCTGCAGGTCGTCGAACGTGGGACTCATCCGCACGTGGGTGCCGCCCTTGAGTGTGAGATGGCTGACCCCGCCGCCGGCCAGAAGGGGAAACAGCAACGCTTGAAACAGGAGGCTTATCGAGCCAGCGCTCCCTCCAGCGGTTGCTTCCGCCACATCAAAGGTGTAGCTACCGGCGCGCGGTGCGGTTGATGGGATGAATGTGAGTTCCGTGGATCTGAGAGAGGCGCCCTCTACGTCCGCATCGCAGAGTTCGGCCAGTGCCCGCACTACCGTAAGGTGTTGTGGAGAAAGCCCGGGCTTATCCCGCTTGATGCGCACCTTGCGTAGCCGGGTAGGGCGGCCCGTGAGCACGGACAGCGTCAACGCCGTACGCAGAATCTGACCGCCGCCCTCGCAGTACGAGCCGTCGATCTCTACCGGGGAAGATGTCTGCGGAGTTTGGGGCATCGACCGGCGTCATCAGTCCGTTGCTTGGTGAAGTGTATGCATAGACGCGATCGGCTCCCTTTTGGTCTTGCGACCTGGGCGGGGTCTTCCTGGTACGGACAAAAATACTGCTACCGAAGATACTCGACGACTTGAACGGGACGTTCTATCAGGCTCAAGGCGTCGAGTACGAGATCCTGAGTACTCCGGAAGGAGTATCGCAAGCAGTCGTTTACAGTGTCTTGCTTATTTTCCCATCGATCTGGCAATGCAAAACCGCTTAATTGGTCCCCTGATCACATGGACCGCAGTATTGCTTCCGGTGCTGCTGTGGCTGCTTTTTACAGAGCACACCGAGCTGTCCACACGGCACGGGCCCACCCGACGATCGGCGGTGCTGGCCGGGCAAGTAAC
>SLED01000394.1 GCA_007124945.1 Salinibacteraceae bacterium
CCCTTCGCGTGTTTGGCAACCGAGCGGGTCTGTACAATGGAGACTTAGACTTTGACCCGGACGCGCGCACGTTATCCTTTCAGCCAGACTGTCCATTACACCCAGATGAGGTGGTTTCAGCTTCAGTAGGAGGTGGCGGGCTGGCCAGCACCTTTAGCTGGCAGTTTACGGTAGATGCGCCTTTCGGAAATGCTCAGTTCGAAGAGGAGGTTTATGAACTGAGTGAAGAGGAAGAAAATGGATTGATTTTACCCTCCTTGTCAGGTGACGAACTTCCTGAAGCAAGTGTCTTTTTTCCGCCTGGGATTTACGCTGCGGATCTTGACGGTACCCTGCTTTCCGACGCGGTGGTAGTAAATCGGTCCGAGGGCACGCTGGATGTATTGTTCAATGATGGCAGTGGGTTTACGAGGCTGACTATCGAGAATGTGGACCGCGCGACGAATGTCATCTCAGCTGATGTTACCGGCAGTGGATTTCCTGATTTGATTGCAAATGATGCGATTGGCAACACAATCACGGTCGTTCATAATAATGCTTCGGCGCGAGGTGATCGTGATTTTGGAGATGCATTTGTAATAGATACAGGATCGCGTCCTGCCAAAGTTGCGGCAGCGGATGTCACAGGTAACGGGCACCAGGACCTTGTTGTCGTAGCTTTTAGCTCAGATGAAGTGCACGTTCACCCAAACGACGGTTCCGGTGAGTTCGTAGAGACGCCGGATGTCTATGAAGTAGGCTCATCACCAACAGACCTGGCAATTCGGGACTTCAATAATGATGGTGCACCAGACATTGCCGTTCTAAGTCAGGGCGACGACGAAGTTAGTGTTTTGGTAAATGATGGTAGCGGCGAATTCTCGGTCGCTTCCCCTGTTGAAATACCATTTGCCGGGTCTGCTATACAGGCCAATGATATTGTCGGTACAGATGGGGGCGAAGCCGGAAATGGGTGGATTGATATCCTTGTCGCCTCGCAGGATGAAGGCCAAGTGGCGGTATTTCCTAACTTGCAGGATGGGGGTACCCCGGCATTCGATGCGGAAATACTCTACGAGACGTTTTCGAATGATCCACCGTTTGACGCAATTGTGGCAGACATTGGTTTTGCGGATGATAACACGCTCGACTTGCTAACGACACACCCATTTGCAGATGGTGAGGAAGTTCGCTGGCAGCTGAATGAAAACAACAGCGATTTCCAGCCTCCCTCCAACAGTGTTTTGCAAAGTGAGATAGGGCCGACCGCAATGGATGCTGCGGACTTCTCTCGGGACCTATCGCTCGATGTTGTGCTCACGAATTCTACGGGAGATAAGGTAAGCGTACTCGAAAATCTGACTACGTTCAGTCCGCTCGTATGTGATCCTGACGAGGTACTCGCATTCGGCAGCGTTTGTATCGGCGAAGACGAGGAACTTATTCTCGAGGTAAGCAACCGGGGTACACTTCCACTTGACGTTTCATTGGAAGTACTGGGGCCAGACGCGAGTGCGTTTGAGCCAGATTCCGACCTGACTGAGTTTTCTCTAAATCCACAGGAGCTCGTGGAGGTGCCCATCACTTTTTCACCGACAGAGGGTCGGGACTATGCTGCTGAATTAGAGGTTGTGGCAACTGAAGACAACCAAATTTGCACTATCAGCGAGCAAAGGGTGTACATTAAAGAAATTGACCTGGAGGGTACGGGTATAGATGAGGTCCTGACCGCTGATCCAGATCCGTTGATATTTGAGGAGACTGTTGCAGGAGAGACGCGGACTGAAACGTTCGTTCTCACGAACGACGGAAATTCGGCTGTTGAAATTGAAGACTTCGATATTGATGGAGCGCCAACGTTTGCTGTCCTGACGCCACCCGACTTTTCACTGTCTCCCGGTGCCAGTGCAGATATCGATGTACAGTTTGAGCCAGAAGAGGCAGGATCATACAGCGCGACGCTCATCGTTGAGACGCTTGGTAGCTGTTCGGAAGAGCCCCTGATGGTAGAATTGGAGGGAGAGGCTGTGCCGCCGCTGCCAGATCTCTCCGTGGAAAGCCTCACGGCTATACCAGCCCTTGACGATCCCGTTGTAGGTGATGCCTTCGATTTTGAGGCCGTTCTGGAAAATCGGTTCGCTGATGTGGATGACACATTTGTCAACCGATTCGAAATAACGCGGCCTGATGGATCGACCGACGAAGCAGGTAGCTTCACGCTGGATGGTATCGCTGAGGGTGAAACCCGAACCTTTGAAAGCGACGTTGTCAACATCATGGGGGCGGGGGACCATCAGATGTGTTTCGCAGCCGATATAAATGATGATGTTGAAGAGCGAACGACGGAAAACAACGAAGAATGTGTCGAATTTAGCGCACGCGAGCCACTTCCAGATCTGGTCGCCAACAGTCTTGAATTGAGCGATCCGGAGGAGAGCCTTAATGATGTACTCGTAACTCAAAATCGCACCTTCACCTGTGATTTTTCGAACGATGGTGAGATTGGCGCAGGAGAATTCACTATCGCAATCGAACGTGACGGCGACGAGGTTGGGTCGCTACGGGTAGACGAGTTAGAGGCAGGTGGTTCTGACGAGCTGACAACTACAGTGCAGTTCCCGTCAAGTGGCCTGATTACTGTCGAATGCATCGTAGACGTAGATGGTGAGGTTGAGGAGGTCACCGAGGACAACAATCGCATTGCAGTGGACGTGCGCGTTGAGGAGGCTGAGGAGATTCTTGTCAGCCCCAATCCCTTCACGCCTAACGGAGATGGCTTCGACGACGAGGTGATATTTCGCGTGTCAGAAGCCGGGCTTTCGTCTCCCTCAATACGAATCTTCAGTTTTGAAGGTCGGGAGATCTTTTCCTCGTCCGAGCTTTCTGGCGGAGATCTCTTCTGGGATGGTACTGACAATAGTGGAAATGCCCAGCGCCCCGGTGTCTACATCTATGTGATTCGGGATAACAATCAAACGGTTGAATCCGGTCATGTCACACTTGCAAGGTAATGAACAGAAGTTATTCGCAAGAAAATATGCGTAAAGCTAACTACAGGTGGGTGATTAAGGCGACGGTGGCCAGTCTATGTACGTGGGTTGTTTTTACCCTGGCTCCCGTGTTGCAGGACGCAAACGTTTCCTTGGCTCAGGAGCTCATCCTGGGCCCTGTAACAGGTATAGATGATGCCAAATCCTTGCAGGCTAATCCAGCTCTTATTTCGTTTCAGCGTCCAAAAATCGCCTTTGGGGCCAAGGCGTATCACGTTGGGCTTGGTACTGAGGGTGGAGTGCCATTGCGCCAGGGATTTTTTACGGCCTCGGCCCCTTATCTCTTTCTTGGGCGCATAGGCATGAGCGGGCAGGTGCAATACTTTGATAGCCCGATCTTTAATCGGGTGATGGGCGGCTTTTCTGCCTCCGGTGAAGTAACGCGGTGGTTCTCTTTTGGCGTTTCTGCTTCGGCACTAAATATTAGCTACAACCGAGATGAATTTGTGGGTGTTGATCCCAACAATCCTGTTTTTGCTGAAGGTACAGGGCGTACTACCATGTCGCTTGGGGCTGGAGCCTACCTGGAGCCGATCCCCGGCCTGGGATTGGCTTTCGGAGGACGCCACCTTAATAGCCCGAACTTATCGCTTACCGGAGATTCGGAGGGCGCAGAGGATCCTCAGATCTTCGGCGGAATCTCGTACACTTTTGGCCCTGTACGTGCTCGTGCAGAGGCTCACACGGGTCGCCATGGTGTGGAATCCATCTTCGCAGTGGAGGCCTATTCGACTGCTGGGTCATTCTTCCGGCTCGGTGCCACGCCCACGGGCACCCTGGGACAGGCGGAAGCGCAATTACATGTTGGCGGTCCCTTGAGCTTGAATTACAGCTACGAGCTACCTTTCTCAGACCTGTCAGGTGCCACAAGTGGCACGCATCAGTTTACAGTAGTCTTCGAGTTCGGGCGCACGCCGGCACTGCCTGATAAGGTTCAGGCACCGTCGCTTCCAATAACGGCCGAACGAGAGGAGATATCGGCGGAGTTGCAGCCGAAGGTTCATCTGGCTGCAACCGATTCCTACGTTCAGAACCTCCAGCAACGTATTGTCCGGTCTTTCGATGAAGACGTGCCGGAAGAGGCCTTGCGCCAACTCGCAGAAGAGGACGTCGGGCAAATAGATAGCACCTTTGCGCAAGTGCGCCGGCCATCAGCCGTTTCCCCGGTTAGAGATCTACCGGATACCATTGAATTTGCCGATTTACTCTCGGAGGATTATCTCGACGCAGTTGGTAGCCTGCAGGCATTGCTCGCAAGCCGCGAAGGGCAGCAACTGTCTATTACCGGACAAGACGAAGAGGTCATAAAGGCGATCGGGTTGCGAAACTGGTTACTTGACGGCGATGAGGTCCCATCAGATCATATCCTCGTCGACCAGGGCGGAGATCGAACACCCATTGATTTGGACGAGCTCCAAATGGAGGAGGAGCTCATAATGGTGCTACCGCGCTTCACTCGGCTTTTCCCCATCGCCTCCTATCAGCGAGATGCAATCGCGTCCTGGGAGCTAAACGTACGGGATAGCCAGGATCAGGTCGTTCGTCAGTTCGCCGGCACGGGTACAATTCCGGAAGAGGTGCACTGGGAATGGGACGACGAACAAGGCACACCACTTGATGCCGGTGTGTACAGGTATGCTCTTACCTGGGAGGATGTAGACGGAAACACGCATCTGAGCAATGAACGCTCATTTTATGTCCGCCAGGTCGTCCGCACGATCAATATAGAGGTAACACGTGATGCCGACCGCGCCCTGCAAGAACCTGCCGACATCTACGACCTCCGGATCGATCCGTAATCTGACTCACCTTTATCTCCGCAGTAACACCTCCATTTTGTCATGTTAATACGTCCTAATTTTCTACCGAAGACCATGTATCAACTCAAGAGGACTTGCAGCATTTCGTTGGCTGTTTTCTTACTGCTGTGCTCGTGTCAGATTGCTTCGGCTGCGCAAGATGATGAAGAGCTCTCAGCTGCTGATACGTCGTTAACTGAGGAAGTAGCTGCTGACATCGCTACTGAAGGATTGACAATGGACAATCTGTGGGGGCTCGTCGGCCAGGCCAGAGGTTTTCAGTATCCCATCTTCCTAACGCTGATTATCGGGCTTTTTCTGATCGCGATGAAGGTATACGAATTGCGTGCGGATAGCAAGGAGGCCGAGGACCTGGAAACTGCAGCCTTTCCTGAAATGGACAGCCGACGGATCACGCTTCTGGTATCAAATCAGGATGATAGTATGTCCGCGCGCTTACACGCCACGATGTTGAACGTTTTCCAGACGCAACGATCTGCCGACACTCTGCACGAGGAGATTTCGAACTTTCTGCAGTACCAGCATGATCGTTTTTCGACCTTCAAGCGCCGGGTGGACTTCCTGTCCGATACGGCTGGGGCATTAGGACTTCTGGGTACCGTGTGGGGGATTTTTACCGTTTTCTCAAGTGGTACCGCCGATCGGCAAATAATTCTTATTGGAATGGGTGTAGCGCTGATTACAACGCTTCTTGGGCTGGTGGTGAGTATCATCCTTAACCTGAGCTCAACAGAGGTATACAGCTTTTTCAACAGGCGTCTTGACGAGATAGGGGATAAGGCGGATGAACTGCGATTCCGCCTTATGGAGTTGGCGAGTGAGGAGACGCATACTGTC
>SLED01000142.1 GCA_007124945.1 Salinibacteraceae bacterium
CGCCGGGTAGCGGTCCTCTTCAAGGGGAGGTCCTTCGCCTGTCGACATTGCCTTCAATTGGCGTATGCATCGCAGTCGGAGCGGCGCGAGGAGCGTCTCGACCGAAAAGCAGACAAGCTCCGCGAGCGGTTGGGTTGGGAGGGTGGTATCCAACGGAGACCGCGAGGGATGCGTCGACGGACCTACGAGCGCCTTCGGGCTCGGTATACCGAGCTTGTGGCATCGAGCGTCGAAGGGATGGTCCGCAGGCTCAGCGGGTAGATCAAGGGACGGTGTGCGGGACGCAGGGCTCCTGGGGCCTATACCCCTAGGTTGAGCGGTGGAAACGGCCCTGGAGGACGTCAGGATGGCCCCGGCGCGGTGTTGGGCGGGGACAATCGAAGGTCGCGTGGCAACTTTCGCCACCTCTTCCCAGTGCTGCCTCCGCCGCGACCAGTTGCTCATCGCCGGTATGCAGCGGAACGTTGAGTGGAATCCAGACGTGACCGTCACTGTGGGCCACAACAGGGGTAGGCTAATCACCTCACGGCTGGATAAAACTCTCCTGTCCTAGGATTTACGACTCCAGTCACCGGTTCACGCGGTTTTGGGGATACCCCGCGCAATATCGCTGCAGAATCTTCAAGTCCTTGTGCCTGACGGTTGAGTGCAGAACGGTCCCGAACGTCCCTCTGTTGACCAGCCCGTCTGCGCAATTCTTGCGCCTCTTTGAGCATGGCATCAGATCGGGCTCGGTCCTGGTGCGATGCATCCTGAACCGCCCGCTGATCGGCTTCGATAGCCCTGTGTTGTTGTTCCATGGCTCGCTGTCGTTCCAGAGCAGCTTGTCGACGCTCTTCTGCTTCACGCGTCTGAATCGACTGCCTGAGAGGCGCGGAATCGACGACGTTTGGTCTGACTTCGACGGATGAGGGTGCCGTAGTAGTCGGGCATCGTCTGTCAGAGAAGGTCACATTACCCTCAGCATCCACACACCGGTGGAGCACTTGGCTAGTTGCCGTCGCGGAGAAGAACACTGCTGTTGCAAGACAAATCATCGAGGCTCGCATTTTCGGCCCTCCAACTGTGATGCGTCTAGCTTGATTATAGGCACTGATCAGCTGAGGCGGATCGTTGGAGCCAACGAGCGGTAGCGTCGTTCTGGACAAGATCCCCTGCATTGCAGGGTCACCGATTGCTCATCCGAGACGGGTGTACCTGCGGTAAACACAGGCTGCGCCGATTTGATCTCAGCTTGCAAGTACGTAACACATGCGGCTAAAGCGATTCGCCTTAGCCCGCGTTGGCGCAGGCTGAGGCGCCGTCCATCCGAAACAAGGCGTTGGCCCGGCTCACATGCCCTCCGAGGTGCGTTCGCCTGAAGCGGGAGCCGGGGCGCAGCGGCAGTCGCGTGACCTTGCCAGCAGGGCTGCTGAATCACGCGAGGAGGGGTTTCAGATGCCGCCACCAACATGGCTGGTGATCTGCCCAAGGCCATCGCGGTCCTGCTTCAGGCTGCAGGCCGGGGGATCTGACACCTGGGGAGGCGGGGCGGCTGGCAGCCTTGGTCGGTGAAGCCGGAAAAGCGCTTGAACTCCACGACATTGGGCTGCGGCTGCAGCGTTTGGAGGAGCAGAAAACGCAGCGGTGATGCCTGGGTTCCTCCGATAGGACTGCAGGTCTTTATTGAATACACCCGTAGTGAACGGCGTTGAGATAGTGCACGTTAACGAAAGGCCGTCTACATTCAATGCTAGGCGTTCGGTAATGGGTGTGGGAGGTCTGCCACTAGAGGTCAATCCGGAGGCGCGTAAGCGATTGCCGCGGGTTCTTCCGCGTTTGCGAAAATCGCCACCACCAGTTGGTCTTCGCCCGTGTGTAGCGGAAGGCCGCCGCATTTGTTTTGGGATACACGGGTCCGCCTCCAGCTTGAACTTCCAGGAAAACTTCTATCTTGCCATTGCACACCTCCAGTTTCATCGTGAGACATAATCTCGGTGTCCGTGGAACCTGGGGCAGGCGACGATGCACAGAGGCTCTGCTGGCGTCACTTCGAGTGCTTTACGGGTCCTGGGTGAGCCCGCTTCCTGACCAAAATCCTGAGCGATTGCGGCATGCAACCTGAACGGACTTCCTTCCAGAGGAAGGTATTCTTCAAGATCGACTAGACTAGGCCAGATAGGAGTGTTTTTTTGTTCTGCATTCCGAGAACTAGGGTTTCGATCGCCGCCGATCCGGTGCCTGTGGTGGTCAAACCGCGTATCGCTCAAAGTGGCGTATAAAGATGACGGAGATATTGTCAAAAAATTGCATCTACTCAAGCGGCCTAAGGCTACCCCTTATGGAGCGGACTAAGTGGTGTGGCGAATAGGTCTGTTTCTCGTTCTGATCGGGATGTCGCTTGGTGCGGCTTCCCAAACCTGTTATCAGTTGCTCGATTCTCAAGGGAGGGCCATTTATGAGAGCAAGAAACCCCCATACTCGCTAGCGTATCCTCCGACTGATGATCCGAAGCGGGAAGCCTCGCGCTTGCGGGGTGAGCAATTGGTCATTCTCCGCGATCGTAATTGCGGACTGGGACGTCCAAACTGGCCCTCGCCTTCGGTACAACCGGCAAAGCCGGCTCGCGCCCCTCCAGCGGCCTTCGGATCACCTTCAGTATCACCTGCGGGACCGCCTGCGGTGGGGCAAAGGGGAACGGAGCCAACTGTGGGGCGGACTGGAAGGCAACGCGAGCCAAACCGAGTTGAGCCCACTCCTAAAGAGAGGTTCCAATTAATCTTCAAGTACCCTTGGGACTTTTTCCTAATCTTCGTCGAGTCTATTCCCGCTGCTCTCTTAGCGTACGCTCTCGTTTGGGGTGGGTTTCGCGTCAGAAGAGGTTCAGCTTACAAAATCGGGCTTCTTGGACATCTTGGTGGCATTATCTTCACCCTGCTAGGGTCTGCAGCCATTCGGACATTCGCATACCTGACCTTCGCGGGCTGGAGTGCCTATAGGCCTTCGATGGAAACAGCGGAAGCTGGCGTCTACCTGCTCTTTATTCCCGTAGTTGTTGCGACCCTATATTTGGGGAGTGCTTCCTCTGCCGAGTCAGACGAACCGGATGAAGGGGCGTATGCCGACGACGTTTCAACCAGTACGGTAAGCGATCCCAGAGACCAACCGTTGGAGGGTGTGACGAATGGCAGAAAAGTCATGAATGAACGACAGAGAACGATCCTTGTTGTTGTCGGTGTGATCATCGCGCTGATGCTCTTTTTTTTACTTTACACAGTTGTTGCCGGGTCGCCGGGTAGGGTTATCGAAAGTGGGTACACGCTTATATTGAATTTGCCCCGTGGGGCGACGGTAGATATAGGAATGCTTCTAGTCCAATGGTTGGGTGTGGTAGTCGTCGGAGTCATTGCATTATTCCTGTCGAAAAACCGCAGCTCAGTTTAAGCCGGGGTTGTCGGAGTAGGGGCATAGAGGTTGAGTCAACCGCCCGGGGTAGTCGGTGAAGACCGGGTAGCAAATTTGGCGTTTACGTGAATTTGGAGCGCTCAGGAGAAGAAGCTATGCAGCAACCATCAGACGACCCGTTCGAGGCGCCAGAAGGCAAACCTGACGAAACGCCTGAAGAGTTGGAGAAGAAGGTCGCGGCACTGAAGCCGCTGATCGACCGAGCTTCACAAGAGCAGAGCGAGGAACCCTGCTGGCTCGACGGGTTATCGGACCAGAGCGGCGATCCTTATCTTACGCCCGGACAAATCCGCGCACTGCGAGAACTGGGCATGCTGTAGCCGGTCGACGGCTTCGAGTGCGGATGCCGAACCGGCTCAGTCGGCGGCGTTAGGATACCGAGCCGGGGCGCAAGCAGGCTGTTTTAGGGCTGCGGACGGGCTGACTGCGCCACCCCCCATCGGCAAGCGGGAGAAACGGCTTTGGAGGACGTCAGGAATGTCTTGGCGGGGTGTTTGTCGGGGAGGATTACGTCGGGCGCCGGTCGGTTTCAGCATGCCTGCCACACCCACTCATGACTTCCCATCGCCTCATCGTCGTGCAGGGACAGATTTC
Organism: Salinibacteraceae bacterium; assembly: GCA_007124945.1. Lineage (GTDB taxonomy): Bacteria > Bacteroidota > Rhodothermia > Rhodothermales > Salinibacteraceae > Tc-Br11-B2g6-7. Next base: position 4,039 of record SLED01000142.1, read on the forward strand.
CGGGGTTCAAGGCGCCACAGGGATCAAGCTCTTGCTTCGTTGGTCGCCAACCTCTTGGGGAAGGCAAGTCACGGTGGACGCCTTTTGATGCCAAGATTGCAGCGACCGATGGGGACGGCTTTACCCCGACGACAGCGTCTAGCTCAGCGGGCGAGAGGACATTTCGGCGATCAGGCGGCGGGAGCTATGGCACGATGGCTTTGCGACGGATCAGCACTTTCGCGTCAGGCGATTCGGTAATGGGCAAATCAGCGATTTCGGTAGTGATGGGGATTCTGCTGTTCCTGGCGATCCAACCGGTTGTAGCGGACTTTGACCAAGGGAGGGAAGCGTATCAGCGCGGTGATTACGCCACTGCCTATCGTGAGTACAACAGGGCGGCTCACCAAGGTGGCAGCGTTGCACAAAACAATCTCGGTTACATGTATGCGAACGGGCTAGGTGTGCCGACGAACGAAGTCGAAGCCACCCGCTGGTATCGTAGGGCAGCCGAACAGGGCTACAGCATTGCGCAATACAATCTCGGAAACATGTACAGCCTCGGAAAGGGTGTCGCCAAGAATGATACCGAAGCTGTTCGCTGGTATCGCAGGTCAGCAGAGCAGGGCCACAGCGCCGCGCAACTGAATCTCGGTTACATGTATGACCATGGCCAAGGTGTACCCCAGAGCGAGGCTGAAGCCGTTCGCTGGTATCGCAGGGCTGCCGCACAGGGGAATCCACCGGCGCAGTACAACCTCGGTATTGCGTATCAGCTCGGGCAAGGTGTACCAAAGAACGAAGCCGAAGCCACCCGCTGGTATGACAGGGCTGCCGAGCAGGGCCACAGCGCCGCGCAACTGAATCTCGGTTACATGTATGCGAACGGGCGGGGTGTGCCACGGAACTATATTCTCGCCTATAAATGGACAAGTTTGGCGGCGGCACAGGGCGATCATAGGGCGCGGGACAATCTGGCGACCTACGCGCCGCCCATGACCCGTGAGCAGATCGCCGAAGCACAACGGCTGGCTGCTGCGTTTGTTGCCCGTGCTGAAGCGATGACGGCCGGGACAGCGCCACGGTCGCGTTCTCGTAGTGACCGTCCGCGACCAGTCCCTTCAGCGACCGTCCGGCAGATACAGTCACACCTGAAAGCCCTCGGCTACGAGCCAGGACCCGAGGATGGGCTGATGGGCCAGCGCACCGCCACAGCCATCCGTTCTTTTCAGCGAGACGCGGGCATTGAGCCAGACGGGCTTGCGTCAACCACCCTCGAAGCCTTGCTTGCTGCTCTCGTTGAGGACCGCGAGGGGAGCCCACAGGAAAACCGGGGTGCTGGCGACCCGAAACTTGCCTCAACAGGTACAGGCTTCTTCATCAATGAGGCGGGCGATCTTCTGACCAACCATCATGTCATTGAAGACTGTGCACTTGTGCGCGTTGGGCTTCCATCGGGGAGCGAGGACGGAACGACGATCGCCACGAACGCCGCCGATGACCTTGCTGTGATTCGCGTCACGAACGTCAAGCCAAAGGCAGTGGCGGCGTTTCGCGGAACGCCCGCAGCTTTGGGCGAGGACGTCATCGTGATCGGGTATCCCCTACGGA
>SLED01000265.1 GCA_007124945.1 Salinibacteraceae bacterium
CTGGTGATCGTTACGCGATGGATCGACAGTGACGAGCTGGACGCCTTTATCGGCCGCGTGCTTGATGCGATCGATTGATGTTATTGCGTTCGCGCCAGGGCGGTGATGGCGTGAGGGCGTCTACCCTCCTATCAGCGGTGGCCCATTCACCTCCGATTGAACCCGCTTCTCAGGACGGTCTCCGCCAGCTTGTCCTGCGGCGTGAAGCCCAGCGGGCGGTCGCCCTGGCCGTCGGGTTTCCACTTCCACCAGATGGACCCCGCAAGCCACGGTTCATCCTCGAAGCGTTCGAAATAGGCCTGATACAAGCGGGCCTGCAGCGCCTCGTCGGGGTCCACCTCGTTTGCCTGTCCACGCTGCGGCCACGCCCACGGACGCTCGGCCGCATAATGCACGCTGCGATATCCGATCTCCGTGAACAACACCGGTCGCTGAACTGATTCGGCTACATTTCGGAGCTCGGCCACATGTTCATCCCACCCCTGCTTCAGATCCGCCACCGACGGGTCCTCCTCATCAGCTAACGGGAAGTAGCCCTGCACCCCGATGTAATCGAGAGCATCCCAAAATGGGATTGTGTCATACTCGCCATGCCAGTTACCGGCGTAGGTCAACCTACCATCATACACCTTCCGAACATCATCGATGAGAGCCCGCCAGAAATGCTCTCGCTCGTGGACGGCACGGGCGAGCTCGGTTCCCACGACCAGCATCGCTGCGTCTGTTTCCCGGGCCAGCTCCGCATAATGCATGATAAATCGGTGATACTGCGCCTCCCACTCTTCCCATTCCTGCGGGCTGTCAAAGCCGATATCTTTGCGATTCTGACCTTCAGCGCTGTACTCCCCCACCCAGATATGCGGCTTGATGATGAGATGCATTCCGCGCGCATCCAGTTGCTGCGCGATCTCACGGATACCGGCATCGCTTTCGCTGTACCAGCGCGCATCCGTATTCATGCGGATTGAGGGAGTATCGACGGTCTGCTGAAATCCAAAGGGAATAACGGTGAGGTGCGTGACACCGAGGTCCTGCAATCGGTCAATATCTTCCTCCGAATGAGGATTACGCGCGTCGAAGGTCATTCCGGCCACACGGGCCTTGTCGTAAACCACAGCTGCTTCGGTGTCCGAACCGTCACTCGCCCAGGAAACGGAAAACTGTGTGGCGTCGCTATCAGAACACCCGGCCAGCAATCCCCCCAACATCAAAAGCAACACCCCCAGGAGGGCAGAAGATCGAACCATGATATAACGTACCGAGGCTTTATCGACCAGAAGACTATTGTTCAAACAACTGCCACACCGCGGTACGACGTTCTTGTTCTACGATTCGCGAATCGGGACTCAGCGATTAGGAGTGGCGGCGAGCCCTTCAGCGGGTTCGGACATTGCCATAAGGAGGGATTGCGCTTCTTCGGTTCGGTGGTGCGCCATCAGCGTGGCAGCCAGCGAATGAATTTGGAGATCGATGCCCGGCAGCCGCTCTGGCGCATGGTGTGCACTGATCCGACGCGCATCGAGTAGGTAGTCGGCCGCCTCGGCAAAGCGCTGTTCCTGCGATAACATGCTGGAGAGCGAGAGCAGCACCTCGGGGAGTACAGCATGGCTGAATCCGGTCGATCGTTGCGCCTGAATGAGCGCCTGGCGGAGCGAAAGCTCTGCCTCTTCAACATTATCCCGATCGTACTGCACCTTGCCCAGTTCGTGATAGAGATGAGCTATGTCCGGATGATCAGGGCGAGCGGTTTTCTCCAAGATCGATAGCGCCTCGCGGAAACGGTTTTCGGCCCCCTGAAGGTCTCCGGTTTCATGCAGCACGCGCCCCTTCGCGCGAAAGACGTCGGCGGCCTGCGTGTGTCCTCTGCCGATAACCTCTCGGTAAACCGGGGCCGCACGCTCATACAACGCTTTGGCCTCCTCCAGCGCACCGGCCTGATACATCACCTGACCCAGCTCATGCTCGACCGCTGCTACTTGAATACTTCCCTCTCCATGCCGTACCAGGCGGATCTCGTGGGCTTCGCGTAGGGTTGTCTCGGCTGTCTGAAGATCACCCTGGGCAAGTGCGACCCGGCCAAGATCTCGCAGGGCCGACGCCAGCTGCTCTTCATCCCGCAGGTATCCGTCCTTGTAGATTCCAACCACCTCTTCAAGGAGCGGGCGCGCCTGATCGTATTGCTTCAATCGCGTGTGGACGCCAGCCACCGCGCGAGTCATCTCTGCGCGTATCTCCGGATGATCGGCTAAGTCCCGTTCTACGCGCTCGGCACCGCGAGCCAGCACCTCATCCACCGTCGCCCCTCCCTGCGCGGCGAGCGCCGGGTCGGTGTGCCCGAATAGATCAATCAGAAACTCCTTCACATGCTCGGCCTTCACCGCCTCCATCTGTACGCGGTCACGCTCTTCGGCGATGCGCTGGTTTTGCACCGAGAGCGCCGCGATGGAAACGACCAGAATCAGCGTGATCACAGCGCTGACGCCGATACCCCAGCGATTGCGGTGCACAAACTTGCGAGAACGGTACGCAAAAGAGTCAGGATACGCTGACACCGCCCGGCCGTCGATAAATCGCCGTATATCCTCCGCCAGTTGCTCAGCAGACCGGTATCGCTGATCCGGCTCCTTGCGAAGCGCCTTCATCACGATAGCGTCCAGCTCGCTATCAAGCTCCGCCTGCAGACCAACTACCGGTGGCACGGAAAGATCATCACCGGATGACTGACTCAGGAGCGTGCTTGGCGCCGTAGGGATCTCCTCACAGATGATCTGTGCGATCTCATCCGGCGACTTTTCGTCAAGCTGAAAAGGCAGCGTACCGGTCAGTAACCGGTAGAGAAGCAGCCCCAACTGATAAACGTCGGAAGCGGTTGAGATAGTGTCCCCCCGAACCTGCTCTGGACTCGCGTACGATGGGGTCATCGGGCGCGCCCTACTTGCGGTTCGCGGTGCTTCCGCGGCTGCTCCTTCGGAAGACTTGAGTAGTTTAGCAATGCCGAAATCAACCAGCTTCACCCTGCCATCGTCGGATACCAGGATGTTGGACGGCTTCAGATCGCGATGCACCACGAGCTTCTGATGAGCATACTGTACGGCCTCGCAGACGTCCAGAAAAAGCCCAAGGCGCTCCCGCAGGGAGCAGTTTTGGTGATCGCAGTAGGTGTCAATGGGTTCGCCCTCCACCACCTCCATAACGAAGTAGGGCTCCCCGTGCTCGGTGATACCGCCATCAAGGAGTCGGGAGATGTTGGGATGGGTCAGGCTGGCCAGAATTTGCCGTTCGGCAAGAAAACGTCCGGTAACTTCTTCAGACGGTAGAGCAAAACCGAGCAGCTTAAGCGCCACCTGTTGTTCGAACTGCCCGTCGGCCCGACGCGCGAGGAATACCTGGCCCATTCCTCCCTGCCCGAGCATGTCCACGATCTTATACGGGCCAACGCGGCGGCCCTCTACCCGTTCGGGGGAAAGGCGCTCGTGTATACTGCTCTGTAAATCGCCGAGCAATGCATCAGCCGGACCGTCCTTTTCATGCGCACGCAGCAGGGAGGTTAGCTCCTGAAAGAGCTGCTCATCATCCGCACAGGCGTGCCGGATGAACGCCATCCGCTTCTCGTGCGGACGCTCCATAGTTGCGTCGAATAGCCGCTTGATCTCGGTCCATCGTTCGGCATTCATAACAGATCGCTCGCTCTACCCATTCGCTAACCCGCAGCATGCGGCCGTTGGCGGAAACCAAGAACCGACGTCTTCACCATCTATGAAGGAGCGCTGAAGACGGAAGTTTCCTCGGGAATGGGATTGGGCGGCCGGTTGAACTCACTCTGTGGCGTCCGCATTCTCATCGACTGATAGCTCCCGGTTCAGCCACGCGCGCGCCATCTTCCAGTCGCGCCCCACGGTGGCTGGCGAGATATCCAGCGCATCGGCTGTCTCGTCAATGGTTAAACCGCCAAAAAAGCGGCATTCCACAACACGCACCTGTCGCTCATCCAGTTTCTCCAAGCGCTCAAGTGCGTTATGGAGCGCAAGGATATTGTATAGATCAACCTGAAATGGCACATCACCTTCTTTCAGCGGCATATGCGGCTTACCACCGCCACGTTTTTTTGCCTTCCGCTTCACCGCATAGTCCACCAGCACGTTACGCATGACGCGGCTGGCCAGCGCGAAAAAGTGCTGCCGATCCTTCCACTGGACGCTCTCCAAATTAACCAGCTCCAGGTACGCCTCGTGAACCAGCGCAGTGGTATTAAGCGTGTGGCCCTGTCGCTCGCCACGCATGCGGTTGCTCGCAATACGGTAGAGCTCCTCGTAAACCAGCGGCACGAGCTTGTTGAGCGCCTCGGAGTCTCCCTCGCCGTGCGCCTGCAGCAATGACGTAACGGCTCCCTCACTCATTAGGATGTGGCGGCTATTTGGAGACGCTCAGTCGAACCCTGACACCACGTCGAAGCAACCATCGCTACAGATGTTTCAGCTAAGCCGATCGGCTACAATTGCCTGCTCCAAACCAGGGGGCGACCCTGGGCTCAAAGACTAACTCTTATCACAAGGCCGGGAGCCAGCGGAATTCACAAAGAGCAACCAGACCTGGATCAGACCCAATAAATCTGCTTCATAATGAAGACACTATGAATCCATGATATTTGTGAGTTGCTTTTCCCGTCTTTAGAGCTTGTCGTAGTGGAAGGAGAATTCGTTCAAACGTGCTTAACCGCCTTGCTCCAGGTAGATACCCAACGGCGGCTCCACCATCAAAGGCCCGGACTCACTTGCCATGCCCCCGATGAGCACAGCCCTCGTCCTTGAAGCCTTACCGGTCGATTCGCTACAAAAACGATTGGGTGGGGCACTGGTGGTGCCCGGTGGCGCCGCGTACGCTGAAGCGCGGCAGAGCTATAACGCGATGATCGCGAAGTTTCCGGCGCTCATCGCCTACTGCGCCAGCGCAAATGACGTGGTGGAAGCGGTGACCTTTGCCCGTGAGCACGATCTGGAGGTAGCGATCCGGTCCGGCGGACACAGCGGGGCCGGACTCTGCCTGGTCCATGACGGTCTGGTGATCGACCTCTCGCCCATGAACAGCGTCCATGTTGATCCTGAGCACAAGCGCGCCCGGGTACAGGGGGGCTGCACCTGGGCCGAAGTGGATGAAGCCACCTACCCCTTTGGTCTTGCTGCGGTTAATGGAGTCGTCTCTTCAACCGGCGTTGGTGGCCTCACGCTCGGCGGTGGACACGGCTACCTGACCCGTAAATACGGCCTCACCATCGATAACCTCGTCGCTGCGGACGTGGTGTTAGCAAACGGCAACCACGTGCACGCGAACGCGGAGCAGCATTCTGATCTTTTTTGGGCACTGCGTGGTGGAGGCGGTAATTTTGGCGTTGTTACCGCATTTGAGTTCCAGCTCCAGCCCATCGACACCGTTGTTGGCGGGCCATTTTTCTGGCCTATTGATCTTCTTGAGGAAACGCTCCGCTGGTATCGCGACTGGCTCCCTGCAATGCCGGACGAGGTGTACGCCTCTTACCTTACCGCTCAAGTGCCTTCAAGCAATTTATTTCCCGAAGAGATCCACGGCGAAAAAGTGTGCGGCTTGTACTGGTGCTA
>SLED01000136.1 GCA_007124945.1 Salinibacteraceae bacterium
GGTGGATTGCCACCAGGGTAGAGTAAACGACACCATGCGTTTGCAAAAAAACTTGTGGAAAGTAAAATGGCAACGGGTAGAGAATTGATCGAGCTTCGCAATATCGGAGTGCGGATTGCTGAACGCCTGCAGCACGTGGATATACATTCGGCGGCTGATCTGCGGCATGTTGGAGCCGTAGAGGCGCACAAACGAGTAAGACAGGCGTTTCCCGGCGAGTCATTGCCGCTTTGCTACTACCTCTATTCCTTGGAAGGAGCGCTGCGCGATGTGCATTGGAATGAAATTGGGGATGATGTGAAGCAGGAATTGAAAGCGCAAGTCTGACGGGTCTCGCGGCTAAGCAGTGCGCCGGCTCTGCGTTGCTCCAGGCAGCGTACCCCGATATTCGCCGGGCTTAAAAGAAATCGAAAGTCGTTCGGCGTCACTCCACAGGATTATCCTGAGATGGTGTCTGATAGGCGAGGGCTTGGTCCGGTTTGTCCCACGCCTCGTAAAGCATTACGAGTTGCATCGCAGCCTCTTGCGTTTCCGGTGCGGCTTCCCCTCGCCGTTGATAATGCGCGTCGTACGCATATTTCAGATACGGTTCGGCCTCGGCGAACTGTTCTTGCGTGATTAGAAAGGCCCCGAGCCGCTGACGAAATCTGGCAAGTCGCCAGTCATCTTCCGTTAGCGCTTGTTCAGCGGTGGCTACTGCCTGTCGGTAGAGAGAGTCGGCGTTCGCTGTATCGCGTTGTTTCTCGTAGATCCCTGCGAGACTGCTCAGGCTCGCGGCTGTAGCCGGGTGAACATCTCCGTAGATGGTCCGGCGCATGGCGAGTGCTTCCCTGTGTAGGGTCGTGGCTTTTTCAAAATTCCCCTGATCGCGGTGAAGGTCGGCGCGTGATCCGATATTGTTGGCAACCTGGGCGTGGGTCTCCCCGAAGACACGTACCGTCATGCGTTCCGCCAGCTCAAGAAGTGAATCAGCTGCCGCCAAGTGTCCCATCGCCCGGTAGGTTCTCCCGAGGTTGTCCATGGTGATCGCGATATACGGGTGTTCGCCATCGAATTCGATGTTCAGGCGCTCCAATACCTCCTCATAGAGCGCGACCGCCTCCTCAAGTTCTTCTTTCTTGCGCATGAGTACGGCCAGATTGTTCAGCGATACCGTGACCTGTGGATGGTCATTTCCCAGTAGTTCACGGCGGATCCGTAACGATTCGCGCTTAAGTTCTTCGGCTTCTACGAAGTGCCCCTGTTCCTCCAGGACCACTGCGAGGTTGTTCATGCTAACAGACACGTGAGGGTGCTCCACCCCAAGAAGCGTTCGATGAAGGTCGAGCGATTCGCGATAGAGTTTTTCAGCCTCCGACAACCGCCCCTGCCGTTGGACGGCCTGTGCGAGATTGTTGAGGCTTTCGGCCGTGTACGGATGTTCATCTCCGAATAACTTTTTGCGAGAGGCCAGTGCTTGTCTGTGTAACGACTCGGCAGCCGCATACTCTCCGCGCTCGGTGAGCAATTGTCCGAGATTATTTTGAGTTTCAGAGATGTCCGCATGCGCGCTTTCCCGAAGCTGCTGCCGTACATCCAGGGATCTTCGATATAAGGACTCCGCGGCAGGGTACGTGCCTTGCCGCCGGAGCGCCAGTGCTACTGAATTCCAGCTCTCTGCCACCTCAAGACTTGGACTGTCCGAGAGCGTCTGGCGTATCTGAAGGGCCTCACGAGCGAGAGACTCTGCCGCGGCGTACCGTCCGAGCCCATCCAGTGCACCCGCCCGGTGGTGCATGGTTGCTGCGAGATTGAGGTCAGCTCTGGGTTGCGACTGACGCCGAAGCTCCACGGCCCGGTGTAGAAGCGAATCTGCGACGTCGTAATTGGCCAGCCCGATGTGTGCACGGCCCATGACTTCGAGCATCTGTGCTTTCGTCTCGGGGCGGTCGCTCAGCTGGGAGGCCTGCGCGGTACCTCGCTCAAGTAACTCCTGCGCGCTCACTGTGTCACCCTCGCCCATCGGATTGCTTGCTTCGAACAGGTCTACGAGAAATTCAGAGACCTGCGCTGCACGCTCGGCCTCGGTCTCTGCGAGATCACGCTGTTCGGCCGTTTGGGCCTGCTGGCGGACAAGGAGAATGATTAAGAATACCAGGAGCAGCGTGATAGCAGTAGCAGTCAATACGCCCGTAGTGTGCCGCGTAGCGAATTTGCGGATCCGGTAGAGTGGCGTAATCGGACGCGCCTGCACGGGCAGCTTCTTGCGATATCGCATCAGGTCCATCGCGAAAGCCTGGGTCGACCCGTAGCGCTCGGAAGGGTCCTTTTGAAGGGACTTCAGGATGATAGCGTCGATGTCGCCACGGAGGGTTCGCGCCAGTTCGTTCGTCGTAGTCTGGCGCGCCATCATCAGATCGGTAGAGGAGCGTTCCCCAGGCCTGGAAGCATCTGGTCGCGCACCTTCCTTCACGACCGTTGACGGGCGTGGCGGAGGCTCTTCGAGCACCGCTCGCTCAAGGTCAAACCGACTGCGTTCGGGAGATACAAAAGGGCGCTGACCGGTCAGTAACTCGCAGGTGAGGACGCCAAGCTGGTATACATCCGTGGCAACACTGATAGCATCGCCACGGATCTGCTCCGGGGCAGCGAACCCCGGTGTCATAGGCCGGATACCGGTACGCGTCGCGGGTATCGTAAGCCCTGCCGCTTCGGCGTCCAGAAGCTTGGCAATCCCAAAGTCGAGCAGCTTCAGCGTCCCATCTCCTGTGACAAGGATATTCGAGGGCTTCAGATCCCGATGGACGACCAGGTTGCGGTGTGCGTATTGTAGCGCCCGGGCAACGCTCGCAACAAAATCCAGTCGCTCCTCTACCGTACACCTGTGAGCGTCACAGTAGTCGTCAAGGGGTTGCCCATCGACGTATTCCATGACCAGGTAGGGTACGTCATCTTCGGTAAGGCCGCCATCCAGGAGGCGGGCAATGTTGGGGTGGTCGAGCGTAGCGAGCACCTGGCGTTCCAGTTCAAAACGGCGCCGTCCTGCCTCCGTGTCCAATCCGATACGCAAGAGCTTGATGGCTACTTCTTGCTCGAAATGGGGGGCAGCCCGCTCCGCGCGGTACACGCGGCTCATTCCACCCCGTCCTATCTCCTCAAGCAGACGGTAGGAGCCGATAACGCGTTCTCGAATCGACTTTTTTTCTGGAGACAGCTTATCGGGAAGCGCCGGACCGAAAATTGAGATCGCGTCGCTATCAAGAAATTCCGGGGCGTTTTCATCAGCTCGAAGGAGGGCCTCCACTTCTGCCCGAAGGTCTGGCTCACCGGCACACTCCCGCCGTAGCAATGCCTCGCGCTCGTCGGGGGGCAGTTGCCACGCTGCCTCCAGTAGCGCACGTATTCGAGTCCATCGATCCGAGGAATCTGGCATGAGTGCCCCCTGGGCAGGTAAGCCGGAATTAACGTTACGTCATTTGGTTGTACCCTCAACAAGGCGACGCGACAGCCACGCTCGGGCGGCGCGCCAGTCGCGACGAATGGTACGGGGAGAGAGGTCCAGCACATCGGCTATCGCCTCGTGCGACATCCCGGCGAAGAACCGATACATCACGATAATCGCCAGTCGATCGTCTACGTCTCGCAGCTCGGTGAGCGCTTCATCCAGTGCGACAAACATAGCCCCGCGCTCGTCCATCGGAATCATGCCCTCTTTAAACGGCACCTTCTGCCAGTTGCCTCCTCGCTTTATCGCGTTCTCGCGGTGGAAGCGGTTGACAAGTATCTGCCGCATCGCGCGGGCCGCAAGAGCCTGGAAATGATTGCGGTCAGACCAGCTTGCACGAGACTGGTCGATAAGCCTGAGATAGGCTTCGTGCACAAGAGCGGTGGTATTCAACACACCATCTGCGGGACGCTTCTTCAAAAGCAGGTGTGCAATCCCCTTTAGCTCGTCGAAAATGCGCGGCACCAGATGATCGACAGCCGCCTTGTGTCCCTGGCGGCCGTCGATGAGTAGTTGCGTGGCGTCGGTGGACGGGGGCATCTGTCGAGGAGTTGGTAGGAACGGCTGCGCACTCCAGCTTCACGCCCACGACAACTTTCTACCGTCTCACCACGGTACAAAATTAAGCGTAGTAATTATGACAAAAGCAGGTGGTGTGAGTTTCGATTGGGAGACGTTAATGTGTTTTCCAATATGTCGACTTCATTCAATTTCGGAATGAAGGAAAAGGTGTGCATCAGGGTAGCAATCGAGTATTTAGAGCTGACTTTATATCGGCTATATTCGGGTCTCGTTGCAATATTGGCGGAGAGCAGGATCTTTCTGGCAATCGTGACCACTGCGCGATGGTTGCGACGTGGTGTGTTTTGTGTCCGAGCTCATCTACACGCGCCCACCACGCAAAGCGGTGTGGGTAGCATCTCCGTATCGAGCCATCGTAGAGAATATCTGTCAATGTCCTTGGGTTCGTAGTAGTTGATTCAGCTCGTGTAACCGGCTCCCCTTTGCAGTCGAAGTGTAGTACGTGAGGCAATCGGCTAAGGTGGCCCCCCTACGGAGCTATCAGGGTTTTGCCCAGGCTCTATTTCGATTCATCGAATCTTAAAACATTGGTTGTCCGCTTTCTGGTGGTGGAGATTGTGTTGTAGTGCGAGGGCAACAGTGTGCCTTCGTGCATACTCGGGGTTTCGACCCGTGGCATCTTCTGCGAGGCTACGTGTCGAGAGCCGAGATTTTCATTCAACACTTACCAACCACCCCTGCGTCTCGTGCTTCTATCAAGAACCGCAACTACGCCCACTTTGCGACTTGGGTTATCCCTGTTGCTCATCTTACCACTGGTACTTCTTGGCTGTGAGGATACCCCCGTCGACCCGCTTCCAGATCCAGATCCCGACCCGGATCCATCAGTCAGCGTCACTGCAGACTTCACGGTAGATCCCGCAGATCCAGAAACGGGAGACGAGGTGGTGCTCGACGGAAGCGCGTCGAGCGTCACCGGTGCTGATGAACTTTCGTTTGTGTGGGAGCTGTCGGCTCCCGCCGGAAGCGAGGCTGTGATAGACGATCCTGAGGCCGAATCGACCAGCTTTACGGCAGATGTTGAGGGAACGTACGAGATCACGCTGGAAGTCTCTTCTGGCGACGCCATCGACAGTACCTCGGAAAGCGTTGAAGCGATAGATCCAGCACCCGATGTCGTTGAGATCTCCAGCGACATCACGGAGGATCGTACACTAAACGCGGAGACGCTGTATCGCGTTACGTCGACTATCGACGTGGAGGCCGTGCTGACGATAGAACCGGGAACGCGGATCGAGTTTGAGGAGGGTACTTGGTTCCGGTTCAGAGACAGCGCGGTGATTATTGCGGATGGTACGGAGGCAGAGCCCATCACCTTCACTGGCACACAGGAGTCGCCTGGCTGGTGGAACGGCCTCTGGATTCGCGAAACCGATCATCCCGACAATATCATCAACCATGCGGTGATCGAGTATGGAGGCGGCTCGTCGTTTTCCAGCAGTGTCGAGGCAGCCAACCTTGCGGTAGGGCGCCTCTCTGATCGCGCTGCGGTAACCGTTACCAACACCACAATTCAGCACAGCGGCGCCTGGGGACTATTCTCCA
>SLED01000232.1 GCA_007124945.1 Salinibacteraceae bacterium
GGATCCCCACCCTTTGAACTCCCAAGAGATAGAAAAGCACGCCGATCGGAATTTGCATCCGAAACCTCGAATGGCTGCGCGCCCAGTTGCTTCACAAAGCACGCCACACCGCTCGCATCACACTGTTCGATGATGTGCTCCGCCCACGCGACATTGAAGGGCCGGGCCTTTGGACCGCTTTCGCCACCGATGATGACCCAGTCGAGACCGGTTAGGTCAAGTTCACCAAGCGGGCCGAGGAGCGGTTCGCAGCTCAGGAAACGGATGGCGGCAGGCGTACGACGCAGAGGTTCGATGCGGCCCAGCGTCTGTTCGTCCTCCACGCTCGTACCCAGCCACACGTTCGGCAGCGGCGTGTCGCAGTACTCGCCCTCTGCTGCAAAGCGTTCGCGTACGTCCTCCCAGACCTGCGGCATGAGGTCTTTCATCCGCTCCGGCCGCTTCGTCAACACCTGGTAGGAATGGCGGGGCGTTCGTGCCATGACCTCGAATACGTCCGTGATGAATGCCTCGGGCACCTCGCGATGGAACAGGTCCGACATGCTGTTCACGAAGAAAAGCGTGGGCTTTTTCTTCTTTAGAGGCATGCTTAGAACGCCAGGGTGCACCTTTACGACCCCATTGAAATGCTTTTTGCCGGGGTTGATGAGGCCTTCGTATTTTTCGTGGCCCATGGCCTCGAGGCGCCGCGTCATTCTCACGGCGTAGCAGTTATCGCAGCCCCTGGAGACGCGCGTGCAGCCGGTGACGGGGTTCCACGTGGCTTCGGTCCACTCTATGCGAGAGCTGGCCATGGTGTTATTCGGGTTGGGTGGAGACTATTCAAGACTACGACACTACATAATATGTGCAATATATGTTATTCAGGCGGAACAGTCAATTGAGCATCAGTCAGCGAGAAAGTCAATTAGCGTGCCGTCTGGGAAAGTGCCCTTTCTGCGGGGATTTCCGTCTACCTTCGTGTCGTGGACACTGATGAGCTTATCCTCTTCCAACGATTTCAGGGCAGCGCGCATGTGTTTGGGAAGATAAATCGTCTTCTTCTCCACGTAGGCCCGGATGTCGGTAACATTGATACTGGAGTGTCCTATTCCTCTCCGAAGAATATCTTCGGCTAACTGCTTTGCTGGGTTATGCTTAAATAATACCGTCTGGCTGGGATCATCTGCGTCGGAGAAGCGAAAACCATCTTGATCGTCGACCGACCACATTGCCTCCTTCATTTTAACGTAGCCTTTCCGGCTGTTGCTAACGAAGAAGAGATCGTAGATCGGCCGATCGTTCGTGTCTTGCATCGTGAAGTAACCTACGTACTCTGCTATCTCGGTCAGCCGATCCCTATACAAGTTGCGAAGATACTCAAGTCGATCTGCTCCCTCTGGTATGTCGATACTGTCCAGACCAAACAGTGCCTGTATGTGATCACGAACGTTTTCGTGCTCCAGCCATCTATTCACAGCATCCCGGGCGAAGAGAATGAATGCCTCCGTGCTCCGTCGGCCCAATAGTCGCGCGATCAAGTCATGACGCACGCCTGCAACGCCGAAGGGGTCTACAAAGGCAAAAATAGGTGTCCTGTTGTACTCTCGTTTTCCCAACACATCCTCCAGTATCCGGCTGAATTCGTCGTTGAATAGCTTGATTTTATATCCGGACGGAAACTCCTGTTCGTCAATCATCGCCTGCAAGTGTTCAAATCGGTCAGCCCTTTTCTCCACGAAAAGGAAATGGAATTCACCTCGAAGCTCGGCCGTGTGATTCTGAACAACGGACAGCGCTACGATCGGAGATCCAGGTTCACCTCCCTGATACTCCCCCGGACCCGCGAAGCCATCAATGTAAACAAGCTTACGGTGGCCAGAATTTAGAATTGGAAACCACGCCTCCAAGTATTTACGCAGGATCGCATGCTTTGCCTTCGTGTGCGGTTGAATCTGCCAAATAGTTTCTCCACGATCACTCATGACCTAACCTCTTAGAATATTTCGGCAGCAGAATAACGGGCCAATTATTTTAAATCTATATAACAGACTTAGACAGAGACAGTCAACGATAATCGGTAGTTATCTCCGCAGAGGGCGCTCCTACGGAACTCCATTCGTGGATACCGCCCCTGCTACAAATAGGCCGCCCCGCTGGGGCTGTGCTCTTTCACGGTTTCACATCTCTCGTTACGCCGGTCCCCGCCCAACGATTGGGCTGCAAGGCGCGAGCCTGCGAGCGCCACTTTCGCCACCGATGTTTACCCCGCTAATACCGCACACGTCCACTTCACCGGACGGATGGTTTCGTCAATGCCTGGTAAGTACGTGCCCGCAAGAATCTGGATTAGCGCCCTAAAACAGATGCGTCGATTCGTGTAGGCCGGGCCGCACGTAAACACGCATGTTGATTCCTTGATAGGAACGTCCGTAGAGACGTATCATGATACGTCTCTACAGCGTGTCGCTGGATACGATGGTCGAGGTCTGCCCTGAAAGCTGAGCAGCAATGCGAAACCACCTCGCACGCTGCACCACCCCAAACCCCACCCACCCTTCACACCCGCGGGTGGAGAATGTGGCGGCGGGCGTTGTACCTTGGGGTGTGCTGAATCGCCACCAACCCGACTGCCTGTGTCCACTTCGCCTGCGCCTATTGCTGCTGACTCGTTTGTGGGAGCCGAGCCGCGGGAGGTGTTGCGGGCGGTATACGGATACGACGCGTTTCGGCCGCGGCAGGAGGAAATCATCCGGCGGGTGGTGGGCGGTGAGCATGCGCTCGTGGTGATGCCGACCGGTGGCGGGAAGTCGCTGTGCTACCAGCTGCCCGCCCTTCTGCGTGAGGGCACCGGGCTCGTCATCTCGCCGCTTATCTCGCTGATGCAGGATCAGGTGTCGGCGCTGAAGCAACTCGGCATCCGGGCGGCGTTTCTGAACTCAAGCCTGACGCGGGAAAACCGCCGCGCCGTGCGGCAACAGCTTCGCAACGGCGCGCTGGACCTGCTGTACGTGGCGCCCGAGCGTGTCACCACCGGCGCATTTCAGTCACTGATCGACAGGGCCGAGCCGGCGCTTGTGGCAATCGATGAGGTGCACTGCATGTCGCAGTGGGGACACGACTTCCGGCCCGACTACCTGCGCATTGCTGCCCTGTGCGACCGTCTGCCCGGCGTGCCATTCGTGGCGGCCACGGCTACCGCGGACACCGAGACGCAGCGCGACCTGCTCTCCCTGCTGCAGTTTAGCGACGACAGCCTGTTTGTCACCGGCTTCGACCGGCCAAACATCCGCTACACCGTCACCCGCAAGCGCAAGGGCAAGCAGCAGCTCCTCCGGTTCATCCGCGAAAACCACCACGGCGAGGCCGGGATCGTCTACTGCCATACGCGCAAGAAAGTCGATTCCACCGCTGCGTTTCTGACGGATGAAGGTATCCGCGCGGTGCCCTACCACGCTGGCTTGAGTGATGAGGAGCGCGAGACGCATCAGTCGCGCTTCCTGCGAGAAGATGGGCTCGTGGTGGTGGCGACGGTGGCCTTCGGGATGGGCATCGACAAGCCGGACGTGCGGTTTGTGGCGCATCTTGACCTGCCCAAAAGCCTGGAGGCGTACTATCAGGAGACCGGGCGCGCCGGGCGCGACGGGCTTCCATCCAACGCCTGGATGGCCTACCGCTACGGCGATGTGGTGCGCATGCGGCAGCTGCTGGCGCGCGATACCGAGAACCTCAGCCCGGCGGAAGAGGCGCATCACTGGAAGCAGCAACACAAGCTGAACGCGATGCTGGGCTACTGCGAGACGACGGCTTGCCGCCGGCAGGTGCTCCTGAACTATTTTGGTGATGACGCGCCGGACGCATGCGGCAACTGCGACACCTGCCTGAATCCGGTGGAGACCTGGGACGGCACGGTGGCCGCGCAGAAGGTGCTCTCCTGCATCGCGCGGACCGGGCAGCGCTTCGGGGCGGGGCATGTGACCGACGTGCTGCTTGGGGGCGACACTGAGAAGGTCCGGCGCTTTGGTCACGACCAGCTCAGCACCTACGGCATCGGCGAGGAGCTGGGGCGCAGCGGCTGGAAGTCGGTCATTCGCCAGCTCGTGGCAGCCAACTATCTGACCGTGGATATGGCGGGATACGGCGCGCTCAAGCTCACCTCCGCTTGCAAGCCCGTGTTGAAGGGTGAGGAAACCGTCGAGCTACGCAAGGAACCGAAACGGTCGCGGAGCAAGACATCAACCCGTAAAAAAACCGCGCCCGATCTGCCGGACACGCCCGAAGCGGAGGCGCTATTCGAACGGCTGCGGACGAAACGCAGCGCGCTGGCCGACGAGCAGAACGTCCCACCGTACGTAATCTTCCCCGACCGCACCCTAATCGATATGGTGCGTCAGCGCCCGCAAACACGCCGCGAGTTTGCAGATCTGCACGGCGTCGGCAAGGTGAAACTGGAGCGCTACGCGGATGAATTCCTGCCCCTCCTGCGATAACGATCGGCAGGGTTCTACTCGAACGCTCCCCGTATAAGGCGCACGAGGCTGCGCTCGCCCTCATTGAACGTGCTGTTCACCACAGCCACCTGGCCCTCGTTACGCGCTGCCACTTTTTGCATCAGAAGGCCCTGTAGACTGCCGTTGAAGCCGAGGTCATCGTCACCCGTGCCGGGCACCACCTCCGGCGCGCTGAAGCTATCGCCGCGATCCTCCGACATAGCGAAGCCCAGGCTCACGGGGCGCTCTTGCGCGCTGGGCATCCGTTCCCACACTACATAGAGCCGATCTGCACCGTCGATGGCCAGTGCGGGAAAAGCCTTCGAGCCAACATCTCCATCAGCCTCGGCCAGCGTCTTGGCCTCCGTGAAGGACTCCCCGCCATCGGTCGAGCGCGCGTACTCCACCACACTCGTTTCAAGCATCCGTGTGGTACTCTGGCCAACCACCAGATGAAGCGTGCCTTCCCCGTCAATCGCAAGATTGACCCCATCGGCATGACCATCGCTCTCCAATATCACCCGCGGTTCCCCAAAGTTGTCCGCCCCCTCGCTGAAGGAAGTCAGCCACACGTCCCCTCCGTGATTCTCACCCACCGTCCACGCCACGTAGGCAGTGCCATCTGGATGATACGCGATCGATGGACCCCGCGCTGGGTCGCCCTCTGCCTCCGACACGATATCCACCGCCTCGGTAAATGACTCTCCGCCGTCCTCCGACCAGCTGACTCGCAGGGCGCCCTCGTACTCGGTCCAGACGGCGATCACGTCGCCATTTCCGTTCACCGCGATGTCGAGGCTGCCGTTGTGCCAGAAGTCACTCGTGAGGCGACCTTTACCAGCTCCGGCCTGTGTGTTGGAGAGATTGACCGGCTCGCCAAACGATTCGCCACCGTCCGCGGAGTACGCGAAGAAGATCTCTCCCCCATGCGATCCGCCGGAAAAGACGATGTCTTGCCACAGGAGATAGATACGGTCATCGTCCTCGGGATCCACCGCGATGCGGGGAAGCCACGAAAAAATGTCGGGGCTCTGCGACACGTTCACCGGATCGTCGAGCAGTGGCTCGCCGGCTTCATCAAACCGCTGGAAGTAGAGTTCCTGTGCCTCCTGATCGATCCAC
>SLED01000276.1 GCA_007124945.1 Salinibacteraceae bacterium
AGAACCTGATCGACTCACACGATACGGAGCGGCTGGCTTCGATGATCGTGAACAAGCAGGGGCCCGAGTACGAGGAGCCGTACCGGTTTGACTACGACGTGGGCCCGCACGTCTCGCCGCGCTTCAGCGACACGTACGACGTGCACGCGCCGGACGAGCGGCAGCGCGAACTCCAGCAGTTGGTCGCCCTTTTTCAGCTTACCTATGTGGGCGCCCCGATGATCTACTACGGCACCGAGGCCGGCATGTGGGGAGCCGACGACCCGGACGACCGCAAACCGATGGTGTGGCCCGATCTCGACTACGAAGATGAAGCCAGTGACCCGCTTGGACGCGAGCGTACGCCCGACCCCGTTGCATTTGACGACGACCTGTTTGCCTTCTATCAGTCGCTTATCCAGCTTCGCCGGGATCATGAGGCCCTGCGCCGGGGCGATTTCTCCGTAGTGCAGGCCGACGAGGAACGCACCATGTTCGCGTTCGAGCGCTTCTACAACGATGAGTCGTACGTGGTGGTGCTCAATCGGTCGGACGAGGCCCACAGCGCCCGCATCCCGCTCGAATTTGCTGAAGGGGACGTATACGAGCCGGTATTCAACACGACTGATGTTGGCTATCGCATACAACAGGACGCAACCGCACTTCTCTTAGAAGTACCGGAACGTAGCGGCATGGTCCTAAAGCGACAGTAACTCGGCGGCCAGGACTGTTGGCTACAGTATCGAGCGTGTAGTAACGTGGAGCCCGAAGAGAAGGCTGAGCTCGTCGAACCCCGGCGTTTCATCATAGACGTTGTTTACGTACTGGCCGTACACGGCGGGCCCGATTGAGAATGTACCGGCACCCAGCGAAAACTGACGCTTGAGTGCGACACGGCCGTCGACCGTGAAGTTACGGTTGCCGCCGTCGGTGATGAAGCCCCAGGAATGTTCTGCTCGCGCCTCATAGAACCAGACGAAGGGCCGACCTGCAATCCGCGTATCCTGCAACAGGTTTGCGTACGCGCTTGCGCCGAGTTGCCGAGAATCAGAACGAAGGGGCTTATCAAGTACACTTGGTTGATCACGGAAGTAGGTTGGCCCGAAGCGTAGCCTGTAGCGCGTGGCGCCCTGCTTATCGTCCACACCAAAAAGCAGGCGAAGTCGCTGATCCCCGTTAGCAAAATTTTGCGTCTGAAATGGGGAGTCATCATACATGGCCATCGCCTGGATAACAAACTGAGTCTCTTCGCCAAAATAGCCACTGATTGCCAGGCCATAGGGCGCGTCGTGGTGATTTCCATCGTCGCTCAGCGTTGGCTGGGACGCGCCGTAAAGGGAGAAGTCGAAGGCGCGATCCTCATTTACATTGATTCGGATTGTGCTGGTCACATCACCCCGGATGCGTGAGGCGAAGTAGCGGTCTTCCTGAAGTGCCGGCAGCTCTGCGGTGTTGACGCCGCCGAAGAGTCCCATGTGAGTAATCCATTCGACGCGAGGGGCCGGTGTTTCACGTATGGTAAAGAAGCGCGTTACCGGCACCATCCTCCGCTCCACGCGGGCGGGTGCGGCTTCGATACGGATCGGGGCCGGTCGCTCCACCTCGGGTGTGGCTACGATGTAGAATCGCACGCGCTCGCCACCCGGGGCCGTACTGCGCAGGCGACCACGTAGCTCCCGGGCGCTGTGAAACATGGATGCCGGCGCGAACTGGCCCGTTGCCGGGTTTTGAAGCGAGGCCCGATACCACTCGCGCGCATCTATGATCGTCTCTTCCCCAGGCTCCTGCCGGATGGGCTCAACGCCGAACGGCTCTGCGATATCATAAAAGTCCTCAGCCGGGGGACGAATGATAATTCGACCGGGCACTTCGCCCCGAAGAACGCGCTGGCTCAATCTGATTTCGGAAACCTGTCCCTCGCGTACAAACGTGGCGTGTTGGAGGTAGACCGGGAAATTGCGATCGCGGTCGCGGTATTCGATGGCGTCCGGGTCACCCGTACGCGGCACCCGGATGATACCGAGGCTGTCGGGCTCGGCGTTGCCTTCCTGATACCAGAGGCTCGGCGGTTGAACGACATCCTGGCCTCGTTCAATCTGAATAGTCGATTCCTCAACGCTTGGCGGCACGGTCGGACGGTCCTGTGCCTGCGAAATGCCGGGCGCCATGACGAAACCCGTCCATCCAAAGAGAATCGCCACCCCGAGAATGACGATCGAGGGGACGTTTCGTGGTCGAGGGACGGTTTGGTGAGAATGACAGCTAACAAACATGGGCTCATCTCTAATGGCTGATAAAGTGTCCAACACGCAGAAGGACGCGTTCAGGCTATCCTTTGATGGTTGTATGCACCTGCTGAAGCGGCGTAGAGGTGGATGGGGCCGCCGGTACGTGTCGCACGGTATCTCGTGTAAGGGGCTTCAATACGGGATTGCCCCACACGACGCACGAGTATGTACGGAAACCGTTGGGGTCAAGAGTAAGGTGGCGGCGCATATAGACTGCACTTTCGGATTATTAATTGTTTGCTTATCCGACCTAAAGCGCACTCCTTTGCCTTAGCAGGGGGGAGCGACTGCCGCTTTACAGGAGCGGATCTTGTTAGTCTGTCTCGGTAAGGATGCGCGTTAGATCTCGGCCGAGGTGGGTCTGTAAAATGTCGAGGTACGTGTTGCTGTTTACGAATCCGCCGTCAGCCTCAAAGAATTCCTCGAGGACGGGCGTCCAGCTGCTGCCAGTAGGCAGGATGTAGCCGAAGGTCTCCTCGGCATCGTCACCGATTTCGTGACGTTGCAACGGAGCACCCTCATTTGCAGCTCTGTGAAAATTATACACATCGATGTAGGCGAGCACCCCACCCTCGGCTACGCGCTGAATGATCTCGTCATTCGAGGATGCGAACTCCAGCGGCAGATCGGGAGCATACGTTGAGCGAATATCCCGAAGTCGCTCCTCATGCAGTGTGCCTTCAAAGGCGAGCAGTCGATGCTCGGAGAATGCAGTCGCGAGCTCTTCGAACTCTCGTAATGGAGGATCGTCTTCGTGGCTTATCAGTGAGGCGATATTGTTCATGTAAGGCGGGCTGAAGTCGATCTCTTCCCTGCGCTCCTCGGTGATCGTGACGTTGCCCATACCAACTGTGCCGTCGTTCGCCATGCGTACCTGTTCATAAAAGGTGCTCCACTCCTCTTCCTCTACAAAGTCGAGCGAAAGAGCGACACCGTATTCTGACGCTACCCATTCGGCAAACGTGCGAAGTATCTCCACGGTCACGCCCGTGAGCTGCTCGTTTTGTTTGTACGCAAATCCGTCCGCCGGCACGTATAGCGCAGTTATCTCAGCCTGTCTGTCCTGTTGAGCCTCCGACCATGTGCGGGCTGGCTCGTCATCAACCTGCACATCGCAGCCGACAAAAAGCAGGCAGACGAGCAGCACTGGAATAGGACGGGCCATGGTGGTGTATCAGGTTGGCGAAAGATCTCTGTTTCGGTGAACATACCACCTGAGCGGCGAAGGTGCCAATTTAGCCGGGCACCGTCTCCGGTGTAGTCGACGTTTTTTCACTTCTAACAGCCATCAAGCGCTCGATACCTTCTAACAGGGCAAGAGCTAAAACCGTCATTACGGCTGCCGGGATCGTTCCCTCAAGAATGAGCGTGAGGTCGGCGCGACGGATGCCCGTCAGGATGGGCTGCCCGTAACCGCCGGCCCCGATCAGCGCCCCGAGGGTGGCTGTGCCGATGTTGATTACCGCCGCTACCTTGATGCCGGCCATGATGGAGGGCATCGCGAGCGGGAGTTCGACGAGCCGAAGCTGGGCCATCGGCGAAAGCCCGAGGGCTTCGGCCGATTCCATCAGTGGACCGGGTATATCGCGAAGCCCCGTGTACGTGTTCCAGACGATCGGCAGCAGGCTATAGACGAAGAGTGCCACCGTGGCGGGCACGAAGCCGAGGCCCATCAGCGGTACCATCAGCGCGAGCAGGGCCAGCGACGGCACGGTGTACGTCAGGCCAATCAACAGTAGCACGCCACTTCCCAGCACACGCCGCTTCGCCGCGATGATGCCCAGCGGGATAGCAGCGATGATGGCTGCGAGGAGCGATACGAGCACCAGCATGGTGTGCTCGTAGGTGCGCAGCAGGACGCGCTCGATGCGACTTACAGCCGCTACCGACTCGATGCCGGCAAGCCCGAGCGACTCACGTAAAAACGACGCAGCCACGGCCTCCTCTGATTCACCGTCAATCTTGCCGCGCCGGTTCAGGTGGATCATATCCTCCTCTGAAAGCTGTCCTTCGAGCTGCCGCAGCACGTCGAGCGCTTCCGGCGCCCGCTCGCTGAGGTCTTCCCGATGGACAAACACAGCCATGTACTGCGTGAAGAACGACTGATCGTCTTCCAGCACCTTCAGGTCGTAGGCGTCGATCTCGGCATCAGTGGAGTAGAGGTCGATCACGTCCACCGCGCCACTCAGCAGTCCCTGGTAGCTAAGGTCGTGGTCGACGCCACGCACCCCTCGATGAGGCAGGTTGTACGCCTGTCGGAGGGTGGGCCAGCCATCGCCGCGCTCCATGAACTCGTTCGAAAAGGCGAAATCGAGCTCGGGGTGATCACGCAGGTCCGAGATACGCTCCACACCGAGCGACTCGGCCCGTTCGGGTAGCAGGCCCAGCGCGTACGTGTTGTTGAAACCCAGCGGCTCAGTCATCCGCAGGCCATACTGCTTCAGTGTCTCAGGCAGATTTTCCCGCGTCACGTTTTCACCGGCCAGAATTTCTTCGATCAACGTGCCGGTGTACTCGGGATAGACGTCGATGTCGCCACGGCGCAAGGCCTCCCACAGAAAGCGCGAGCCGCCAAGCTCGGCCCGATGCCGCGCGTTAAAACCGGCCTCCCGCAGCATCAGCGTGGCCATATGCCCGAGGATGACGTTCTCCGTAAACTGCTTTGAGCCTACGACAATCGCTTCCTCCTGGGCGACCTGCGCGTGCACTTCTGTTGTCAGCAACACGCCCGCCATAAGAGAGGCGATCAGCAAGAGCGCTATCCTGGTCTTATGAAATGCTTCTCTCATCATGCGTTCGGCGAGTCGAGAGAGGGAAGCGAGCGGTTCTGCGCGTAGATGAACTCGGAGACGAACGACTCATTCGGCTGCTTGAGGAGCTCCTCCAACGACCCCTGCTGCACGATGGCGCCTTCGCGGAGGAGTATGATTTGATCACCAAAATAGGCGGCTTCATGCATGTCGTGCGTGACGATTACAACGGTTTTGTTGAGTCGACCGAAGATTGAGCGGAGATCGTTCTGCAGGGAGGCGCGGATCATCGGGTCGAGGGCGCCGAGGGGCTCATCCAGCAGGAGTACGGCCGGGTCGAGCATGAGGGCGCGCATCAGGCTTACGCGCTGCCGCTGCCCGCCGGAGAGGTCGTCGGGAAGCTGCCCGAGGCGATCCGGAGCAAGATGAACGAGCGAGGTGAGCTCCTCGACACGAGCCGCGATGCGCTCTTCGCTCCAGCCGAGGTGGCGGGCGAGGAGCGTCACGTTCGCCCGGGCCGTCAGATGTGGAAACAGGCCGCCCTCCTGAATCACATATCCCATCCGATGCCTGA
>SLED01000336.1 GCA_007124945.1 Salinibacteraceae bacterium
CTCTGAGCAGGGCGAAACAATGGCGATGGTGGACGACGCGATGGCCCGGTGGAAAGCTCGCTACAAGGAAATCCCAGACGAGCTCTCCAGCCCGTCGGTCATCGGTTACTTCAACGAGATTACGCGTCGTGGCTTTGAGAACTTCGACGTGACGTTCAGCGGCACCCAGCGCTACGACGATTACAACATGCATACGTATGAGGTGCAGGGCCGCGGGTACTTCAACGACCTCTACCGCGTGGTGTGGCTGCTGGAAAATAACCGCAAGATGTACCGTGTCAACAACGTCCGCCTCGATCACATCGACGTGATGAAGGAGGATGAGGAGCGCGGCACTGAGCGGCTGCAGGTGATGGTATCGTTCCGGATGAATGTGGAAGCCTACTTCGGCGGCTCCAGTGCGCTCAGTCCGCCAGAGGAGAGCACGCTTGACATGCTGGAGGAGTACGATCTTCCCGTTAGCCATGTGGCAGATGACCGCCCGCCGGTACCGGCGTTTGTGCTTCCGGATGAGACACCGCAGATGAACCCGTTCTTCCCGGGTATCATGTCGCAACTACCGCCCAACACCTACAAGCTGGTTAACGTGGAGTCGGACGAACTCGTCTCTATCGTAGGCGACGCCGCCGTCTTCAAGACCGATGAAGGCTTTGTAACAGTGTCTGAAGGAGACGACGTGTACCTCGGGCGCCTGCAGACGGTAGACCCCAAAGAAGGTATTGTAAAAGCTCGACTTAACAAGGGAGGAATCATTGACGATATAGAGCTTGAGCTGGAGCTGGAAGACCGCTACCGGCAGCATCGGGGGCGCGGTAGGCTTGTCCCTCTTGATTAACCGGCATGACTTCTCACCGAACTGTTCTCCAATCATACGCGCGAGCGTCGACTTTACGAACCGGCCCGCAACGAGCCAACGTTACCATGAACAATCTGATGTCGCACATAATTTTCCACCGCGTCCTCGCAGCTCTGTTAGTGCTGCTACTCGTGGGCGTTACAGCTGCGCCTTTGATGGCGCAAGATCGCGAGCAACCACCACAGCGGGAGTTCAGAACGCACATTCCGCAGGATCAAATCGTCTCGTTTAGCCCAAACGCGTCGTTTGAACAGTTCGTCGATTTCCTAAATCCGATATTCAGTAGGGTATTCGGAAAGCAGATCGTTGACCCGGACGAGCGAAGCGGTTCAATTGGCATTTCGATAGCTGGCATGCACTTTTTTGATGCGTTCGATCTGGTCATGGATGCTAACGATCTTCAGTATCGCGAGACCGAGCGCTACTTTATCATAGAGGACCGTGTAGCGCCTGATCGGGAAGCTGATCGCACTGGAGAGCAGCCTGCACGGGTAACGGCCGCATCGGGAGAGGACCGCGCCAATCTTGATACACGTGACATCCAGATCAACGCCATCCTTTTCTCGCTTGACGTGAACCGGGCGCGCGATCTCGGGCTTAACTGGAACTCGTTCCTGGCCGGTGAAGGAGCCGGAGGCGATATCCGCGTGCGTACCGGCGCCATTGCTGATGCAACGGATGATGTACTCGTCCTTCCGCGCGACTTCGGCGCGCAGCGACTGCAGGAGTTTATCAACGTCTCTGAATCACGTGGCGTCGGTGAGACCGTTGCCAGTCCTCGTATCACGGTTCAAAGTGGGGAGCAGGGAAATATCCAAATTGGTAGCGACATTCCGTTTACCACGCGCGACTTCGCCGGCAACACAATCACGCAGTTCGTGAATACCGGTATTATCGTCGACGTCACGCCAACGCTCATTACGCAGCCGATGGCGGACACCGTGGGAGCTCCTCTCGTCGATTTCATCGACCTTGAGGTACGCGTGGAGAACTCCAGCGGCCAGGTTACTCCTTCAGGACCTATTGTTGATAGAAATCAGGCTCAAACCCGCGTGATGCTCCTTGATGGGGAACAGACTATCATAGGAGGCTTGTATAGCACTGAAGAAAGCGAACAGCGCCGGGGTGTGCCCCTGCTTAAAGATCTCCCCGGCTGGTTTTTCGGAATCCGTTACTTGACCGGTGTTACGACGACGACCCTTATTCAGCAGGAGCTGCTGATTGTATTGCAGGCTCGCCTTGTAGAGCCACTGCGCGACCGGGTGGACAAGCCGTTTGAGCGTGATCTGTTGCAGCAAGCGCGCGAAGATGCAGACCGGACGGTACGCAGATTTAGCGAGGACGCGGCCGATCAGGTGCCGTACTTGAACCCGCGGCGTTATGGCCCGCCACCGGAGCCGCAGCGCAATGACGATGCACGGCCGGAAACACGCAATCCTAATAACGACAACGAGTAAGCGGGTACATGTAGTTCTTCGGTGGATAGAACAGTACGGGCATGTATTCCGCGAGAGGTGGTGTCGGGCAACCGGCACCACCTTTTCTGTGTGATGGGGGCCTTGCGGGATCGGCCGATTGCGTGCATTCAGCGTGTAGGCGGAACTGACGGGCTGATCGCCCTTTCGTCGACGGCTTGCTCTCTATCGGAAGACGAATTTCGCAATGCTGCCCATTCTCCTCTCAGATACGGTCACCAACGATCTCGCGCGAGCTGTAGAGCTCACGCTGCTCTGGGGGCTGCAAGGCCTGGAGCTGCGCACGGTAGGAGGTCCGGATAACCGCATCCCGCACGTCAATGAGGCAGCAATCGATGAGCGCCTCTGGGAGGCGGAGTTGCCGTGTCCGGCGATCGCACCGAGCATGTTTGAGGGGCAGGTATCAGCCCGACCTGTTTGGTTGAACGAGTTGGCAATGTTTGATGAGACGCTGCGCCTGGCCAGTCGCCTGTCGAGCAAGTTGATCGTGGTTTCAGCCTTCGTCCGTGAGGACCCGTTCGATGCTGAAGCGGCGGTCGATGCGTTGCGTCGCGCAGGGGATGCCGCCGGTAACAAAGGGCTACAGCTTGCCGTGCTCAATGAGGCACCGATGGCTCATCCTACAGGGAGAGAGCTTGCAGATCTACTGGAGCGTGTGAATCATCCAGCCGTCGGCGCTGCGTGGAGCCCGGTCGACGCCTGGCAACTCGGCGAGCCACCAACGGAAGGCCTATCAGCACTAATAGATCGCCTACTGCTCGTGCGATGCGCTGATGGCCGGATGGGGAAGGATGGGTGGCAGGACACCCGGCTGGATGAAGGCGAGATCGGGTGGAAGACACTGATTCGGCAGCTCAAAGCGCATGACTTTGAGGGCCCGTTGAGCCTGGAGGTATACGTAGAGCCACGCCGGAAGGAAGGGCTCTACATGGCTACGCGGTTGATAGAACTTATTGAAACGGCGTGAAGCCCCGCTCAGTTGGAGGACCGTCCTGAGCGAGGCTTCAAGCCACTGGGGTGGGAGAAAATGTGCGGGTGCTTTAGTCGCCGTTTCTAAATGAACGCCGGTCCCGATTACGATCGACCGATTCCACCTCAGCCGTAATTTCGCGGATGATCCCACCCTTGTTCAACCGTGCACGAACCACGAGGTCCGTCTGGTCGATTTCGGTGATGAGCCCGAGGTAAATGCGGTCGCCGACTCCCACGGCGTGGCGGCCGTTATGATCTTCAAAGATCGCTCGGTCACCGGTTACAGCGAGCAGTTTGGCATCTTCAATCTCAAGCAGGTCGTCGCTGTTAGGTGGAAGGCTCTCACGCAGCACGGGATAGAATGAGTTGTGTGCCGGGTCGTGTTCGGGAAGCAGGTCACGGGAGATGGGTATCAGTTCGCTCCGCTCCATGCTAAGTCCTTCCGGACCGCCGAAATACGCATCCAGCTTCATGGAGAATCCCACCATATTGTGTCGGGTCTCGCGCCCAGTGTCCGGGTCCTGGTTGTGAACTTCCTGGTGCCTGAGGCTCAGGTCGCGAACACGGTAGAAGTCGCGGTTATTCTCCAGATGCCATATAACGTCGTAGAGGTTGGAGTAAAAAGCGGTACCCTGCACGTCGAATGTGTACGAGTTAATGTCGCTTCCGCTGTGGAGGCCGTTCAGACGAATATTGAACGAGTCGAACCCGCGACGGGTGAGGCTTTCGAGGTACTCCACGATGTCCGGCGTGTCGAGCTCGCGTGGAATGTATTTGTAGCGCGCGTTCCACTTACGGACGATCTCGTCAGCGGCCTCCTGAGAAGCAGCCTGTTCCGTCAGCAGCTCCTCGACCTCTGCACTCTTGAGCCGGGCCAGCTCGCGCTCCTCCTCAAGCTCCTCGATGACTTCCGGCTGTTGATATAGCGTCACATAGCCACCTACGCCTGATACAAGTAGCGCTAAAACGATGAGTATTAGGGTGTTTCTTAAGGTTGCCATGTCAAGAGAATCAGCAGTATGTTAAAGTCTGGTACTGTTGGGTAGTGGTAAAATATGGTGGACCGCTACCACTATTGTGTACGGATTTCAGTAGTATGAAGAGATTCAGTCATCATCTTGATGTGTCGACTCGAGCAGGTGGCCTGCGTCGTCGGAGACAGGTTCGGGGAGGGCCCCTTCTGCCACCTCTTCAAGGTACTCGGCGATCTCAGGCACTTCCTCTGCAACGGGTGCAGACATCACAAAGCTGTAGATTCGACGATTGTTGATTTCGTTATATTCCAACTGCTCAATGGTAGCATCCAGCGCGCGGCCCAGGCGGGCAACATTGCCACGTGTGAGCGCGAAGCCGTCAATGCTAATTTCGTTGCCCTGCGGCGACCACCGGTTGAACCAGATCTGGGGAATCGACCCGGTGAGTTCAGAGGTCTTCTCAAGCATTCGGCTCCATTTGTCGCTACCTACGAGCAGCGAATCAAGCACCTCCAGCGCTCGATTGTACTCCGCGTATTCTTGCTGAATGGCGTTGATATTTTGCCGCACTTCCTCCGGCGATACCTCCGGCATCTCTACCGGATTCTCTTCCATCCACTCCTTCTGCTCAGCGATATCCGCTTCGTTTTCCACGTACGTCCAGCCAAAGAAGGCCGTGGACGCAATGAGTAAAAGAAGCGCCACGTAGGTATGCCACGCGAACGCGAGCGATGCCCTGCGACGCTTCGGGGGCGCGCCGATCAGGTTAATATTTTCTCCCTCACTGTTGGAGAAGAAGAGCCGCAGCGCGGAAGCTATCGCGGGAAACGTATTGGTGGATTTGAGCTCAGACAGCTCGGACGAGTCCCACTGATCAGCCGGAAGAATTTCCTGGAGTGGAAATATCGCCGTGTCGGGGTACTGCTTCCTGAATGCATCGATGAGCCGCTCTTCCCGGGAACTGAGCAAGTAAATCGCGTCCAGGTCGCCGACTTTCTTCTCATCCTGTTGCAGCATCACGCGGCTGCAGATCGTTTCCGGAACGTCGTAGGACGTCAGTGAGCGAAGCCGCTCGTAGTGGCGGAGTTCGCCGCCTTCAAAGAAGAGAATAAGGGTATCGTCGGCACCTACGCGTACGACTGCCGAATTGGACGTCTCGGTTGGCGCCTGCTGCCGAACCAGATCAGCGTAAAGCGTAATTTCGGTCTCCATGAGGCGCGAGTTGATAACGCCATACTGGTCGCGATTACGCAAATTCTGGAGCGAGACTGTAACGTTGTCCTGCACATCCGGAATAACGGCCAGGTAGCGCTCCTGTCCGTTTTTCTGCGTCATCGGGTAGAAATCGACGCGCTTACGGTCGAACACGGCGCCTTCTTCCTCCTCCAGCAACTCCAGCAATAGCTTTTTGCTTGCAGGCTTGCCTTCCCCAGATCGAGAGAAGCGCCCGCCGCCCGATTTCTTCTTTGCTTCGGTGGTGACGACAAGCTCGGTAAACGAAATCTCGGGTGGGGTGGCGCAGAAGGCGATCTCCGGATCAGCATATCCCATGCGGGCGCACTCGTCCAGGATCTCCTTAAGCTGCCGATCAAAAGGGAGGCGGTCGGACTGTCCGCCCGAGGAGCCATTCCCAGTTGAAGAGGAACTGCCGGTGTTTGTAGCGCCGCCAACCGATGGGTCTGGCGTGGACGTTGAGCTTCCGGCACCGCCGATCTCAATGGTGAAATCTGTATCCTCGCTCGATTTCAGGCCGGGTACCACGCTCCCGAGATCACCGGAGTTTGCAATATCGCCTTTCCGGGTTCGCTGCCGGACGATGCGATGTAGCACACGGGCAGGTCCATCTTCCGGCATGCCGACGAGCGCGCCTTCAAGTGAATTGGCACTTACGTAAACGCCGAGCGCAACGCGGGTGTAGTTTGTGTTATCCATAGCCATAAGTAATTACATTCACCGATACTACCGAAGGATCTGCAGCAGGCGACGTTTATTGTTAGCGAAATTGACTGCGATTTCGGGCGTGATATCTCCTGCACGCACCAAGCGGGCGAGGTCTTGCTCGAGCGTGATCATTCCCTGGTCACCTCCCTGCCATATCATCTGGTAAATTTCTCCAGCGTTGTCATTCTTGATAGCGGCCCGGGACGAGGAGGTCATCCAGAGCACCTCCTTGGCGAGCACGCGACCGCCACCCACCGCGGGCAGCAGCTTCTGGGAAATAACACAGCGCAGCACATCGGCGAGTCGGTTTCTCGCACGGTCCTGCTCATCCGAGGGATACTCGGCCACAATCCTATCGATGGTCTCAATAGCGCTTCCGGTGTGGAGCGTGGAGAAGACCTTGTGACCGGTATCGGCCATCTCCATGGCTGCGGAGATGGTTTCCGGGTCCCGCATCTCGCCGACCACCACCATGTCGGGGTCCTGCCGCAGGCCCTGCACCATGCCATCCACGAAGCTGTCGACATCGGTGCCCACCTCGCGGTGGCGTACGATACACTTGTTTGAGGTGTGGATGTACTCAATCGGCTGGGCCACAATGAGCACGTGTGCCTCAACCTCGCGGTTATTGGCATCAACAATCGCATCCAGTGTCGTACTCTTACCAGAGCCGGTGACACCTGTGACAAGCGTCAGCCCGTCACGCACATATTCGAAGCGAAGGCCGCGCTCGATAATGGGGTGGAAGCCGAGTGATTCCAGCGGCCGGGGCTTCCAGGCCAGCATCCTGATCGACAGCGCAAGATGCTTGATGTCGTAATAGATGGTGGTACGAAAGCGCCGGTCAGGATCATCTCCTTCCGTGTCGAGCGTGTAGCCAAAGTCGATTGCGTACTCGCTGATCAGCTTCTTGCGCTGCAGGGGGGAGAGGAGGGAGAGCAGTAGGAGGTCGGCCTCGTCGACACCTACTTTTCCGGCTTCGTCGTACGGGCGCTTGTAGCCGTCCACCCGGTACCAGACTTTATCGTTAGAGGCCGGGCCGCCGAGGTCGAGGTCGGAGGCATCCAGCTGGACCATGCGCCTTACCAGCTTTTGAAAGTACTGGCGCATGACCTTCAAATCCGAAGGGGGTACCTTCTCAATTTTTTCAGCATACCACTTCATAAGCGCCATCCCCTGGTATTCCTCAGGTGCCTCCTGCAGGATGGTTTCAAAAGAGGAGGGCAGCGGTAGATGCCTGCCGTTCTTTCTGGTATCTTTTACGGTAACTTCCATAGGGGCTAAAACGGGTAATTGAGGGTACTGCGGGGTCGATCAGTTGCTGGCGTGGTAGAGCATGTCGTTCCCCCATTCGCTGATGGCAATCATGCTGATGAGCTCCAGAGGGATTTTGACGCCGGGAATGACGTTCTGCTCTGAAATCGACGCATACCAGAAGTTGCGGCCGGTTCCTCCGCCACGCCCATCGATTTCTCCGACGGCAGAGACGCTTCCTACGAGGTTGGAGCCCGTGCCACCACCACTGAGGGTGAAGTCGCCATTCGTGAAAAGATTACCTACAATCGAGCCGCTGCCATGTATCTCGATGTCGTCATCAACGAAAAAGGCAGCCTTGACGTCACCCGACTCATCGATATTATGCTCAATCCATTCTTCTGTATCGTCGTACTGCGGATCTGTGGGCAGGGTATTAGTCGCGGTGATGTTGGCAGAGCCGCCTACCTTAAACTCACCGGTCACGATGATTGTGGTGTGGCCGGGTAGGTGCAGATGCTGCGTGCCATCAAGTGTCAGATCTCCATCGTGAAACCATACAAACGGGGCCGTTCCATCTTTGCCATACGCCTCGTCGCCAATCTGGAAATCACCACCGGGGATATCATCGGGCGTGGTGTACAGGTCATGCATATCTTCAGGACGGTATTCCTCCGGATCAAAGGGTTCCATAGGAACACCTGGCCCTGGCTCGAACGACGAAGCAGAAGCATTATTATGCAGGGTGCCGTCGGCACTCTCCTCGTAGGTCACATGCCCGTTGATATCCACGTTGGGGCCCAGGTACATATCGTCATTCGAATGAATATTACCTTCACCGTCGAGGGCTTTAACATCGATGCCTGCGTTAAAGCGAAAATTATCATTAGAGATGAAGGCATAGTCGAAGGCGGGTGGAACAGGGTCAGATTGGTCCAGGCGGACGTAGCAGGCCTGTACCTGATGCTGGATCTCTGTCATGTCCTGATAGCGCTGACCGCGCGGAATCGGATATGTACCGGTAGCCGTGACGTCAATCAGGTGCTGGCTCGGGTTGAAGTTCGGCCGGTTACGAATGGAGTCCATCTGAGCCGAGTTAATATCAACGCCAGAGCAGTCGCCTACCTCGCCCACTACACTGTAGGTGCCTCCGTTGTATGGCACATCAAGGCGTTGGAAGGACGACCAGTCTCCTGGCGGGATCGTGGCTGTTACGGTCCTGAAGACATCGCGCAATTCACGCTCAAGACCTGCGTGAGCCGCATTACGCGCCATGGATTCGAGTTGATTGGCGGATGTGTGCTCGCCAGCCTGAAGTGATGACTGTTGCATTGAATACAGAACAGTCCCACCGATTAGTATGGCTGCGAAAACCAGTATGACACTCATTTTTCCCATGGCGTAGTATCTTTACTGTGGTGGATAGAAGGAAACCTGGTGGAAGGGCTGCTGCTACGAAGCAATACTTTTATGAAGGTCCTATCAGGAGGAAATTGTCGAGATCACGCTGAAGATTAGTCGGCCGTATCCGCTTGTTCCAGGTGATCTCTTCGAATATATCACCCGTACCCAGCGGTGAAATCATTCGAAGTGACACATCGATTCGCTTCGTTCGTGCCAGCGTACCAGCACTATTGCTCTCAATGATGTTGAGGTCCTCGTTGCGAAGCGTGATTCTGAAATCGGTGATTTTTCTGTCGGAAAGTGTTGTCCAGTCTGTACTGCTACCGACCTGTCGCTCAAGCCGCATTACCGGAACCGTGTCACCCGAGCGTAGCTCGACCTCATCTACCTCCTCCCAGCGATAGGTAACACGCTGGGCCTCCTGGACTGAAGGGTCTGTGCGAGCATTAAAGGAAAATGTGCGCACGTCGCTTGTCGTATCAATCGCAAGCTGTGCGCCCGCGCCGCTCAGTAAATACCCGGATCCGATGTTCTTGAAATCCTGCTCGATTACCGAGGTAAGGTTGTACTGCGCCGACTTCATGGACTCGAATTGCCGCGTTTCGATCGCAGCGTCCTGGCCGCGCATCTGAATGGATGCGAGAAGGAGAATTACGGTGCCCGCGATTATCAGGGCTACAAGATTATCCCAGATCAAATACATAATAGCACCTCCTATCCGGTAACCCGGGGATAATTATAAAGTCGATCCAGAACGACGGTCAGCGGATTGGACGAGCTGCCGATGTACAGGTCGGGGCTTGTAATCCGGATCTCGGCCATCTTGCTGAATGTTGGTGTACTTGAGTCCTGCGTGGGATCATCTTCATCTACGTATCGCAGGGAGATCTCCATGTTATACGTGATGCCTCCAACCGCATGCTCAATGGTCGCGCCGTGAAGGTCGTTCATCACATAGCACCCACTGAAGTTGTTTTCCGGTTGGCAGTTTTCTGTACCGAATGTTTCCTCCTCCATGAGCACATCTCGCGTTACAAGATTCTGATCGGAGAGTGTGGCAGAATCGTACGATAGATTGGATATCTGATCGAATATCTCGTCGGCCATCCCGGTTACGTGGCTCGAGATTTCGTTCATCATCATCTCCTGATCATTCGAATGAATCGAATTGTTCAGGGTGAGCGTCAGCAGCGCCAGCATGCTCATCGCGAGGATCCCGTACAATGTCTGAACCATGAGAACTGCCTGTTTATGATGAGAGCGATAATGAGTGGATTCTGGTAAATGCCGTGCCGGTCGGGCTACTCAGTAGCCAGCACGCGGAGAACTTCTTCGAGCGATGTGTCGCCCTGTTTGACCACCTCGCGGGCGGACGCGAGCAGGGTGAGCATGCCTTCCGAGATCGCCTGATCGCGGATGCCGTCTTCGTCGATGGTGTCGCCGGCCTCCACGATGAGGTGCCGGATCTCGCGCGTAAAGTAGAGCGCCTCGCTGACGGCGCGGCGGCCCTTGTAGCCCTGGCCCCGACACGTGCGGCAGTTCGGGTTGTCACCCGGCTTGAAGAAGGTGATGCTTGCCGGGTCTTCCTCTTCAAGGAAACCGAGCTCGCGCATCAGCACGGGATCGGGATCGTGGTCGATCTTCTTGCACTCGGGGCAGAGCCTGCGAAGCAGTCGCTGCGCTACCACCAGGTTGATGGCATAGGCGAGGAGGAAGGGCTCAATGCCCATCTTGTAAAGCCGGCTGACCGCGCTGGGAGCGTCGTTCGTGTGCAACGTGGAGAAGGTAAGGTGCCCCGTGTTGGCCAGCTTGATCGCAAGCTCGGCCGTAATACGGTCGCGCATCTCACCGACCATCACGATGTCGGGGTCGTGGCGAAGGATGGAGCGGAGGGCTCCTTCGAACTGCAGCCGCGGGCCGAGCTTGATCTGCCGGACGCCGTCGATGAGGTACTCCACCGGGTCCT
Organism: Salinibacteraceae bacterium; assembly: GCA_007124945.1. GTDB lineage: Bacteria > Bacteroidota > Rhodothermia > Rhodothermales > Salinibacteraceae > Tc-Br11-B2g6-7. Next base: position 10,843 of record SLED01000336.1, read on the forward strand.
CTACCGTCAGCACATTCACCTTCGGGCTGATCACCTGATGGAGGGCCGCCGCCAGCGTCGTGCTCTTTCCAGAACCGGTAGGACCGGTCATGATCACCATGCCGTTCGGCTGGCGAATGGCTTTCTTGAACTTCTTGAGTGCGCCGGGTAGGAGGCCGACCTGCTCGAGGTCGTCAAAGACGTTGCGGTCATCGAGCACACGGATGACGATGCTTTCCGATTTTACCTCACGCCGGGCGTTGGCCACCGGCAGCACGGAGACGCGGTACCGGATCAGTGTGTCGTCGACTTTTCGCTGAATGAAGCCATCCTGGGCAATCTCCCGGTCGAAGCGATCGATGTTGAGGCAGCGATCCTTGACCACCGCCAGCATCGACTCCGGGTGCACCTTGTCCTGCGTGTGCCAGTGCTCCAGCTCCCCGTCAATCCGCATATGAAACTCGGTCTGCATATTTTTATTCGGGAAGATGTGGATGTCGGACGCCCCGATGCGGACCGCCTCCACCAGTGAGGCTTCGAACAGGTTGATGAGGGAGGAGCGGTTGATTTCCGCCTCCAGCTTGGCCTCATCGACGAGCTGCGAGCCCTGCGCCTGATAGGAAGTGCCGAGGTCGAACGACTCCGCCTGTTCATCTTCCTGCAGTCGCTCCAGGTATTCGTTCTGGCGGGGAAACAGCTCGTCGAGTAGCGGGGCGACGACGGATTCCGGCGCGTAGGTGAGCTCGTACTCCTCGATGTCGAGCTTCTTGAGGAGGGTGAGCGCCTCGGGCCGCGTTGGGTCGAAGGTCGCAAATACCAGCCGAAGCACACCGCGAGCGGCATCCGGTTCGTACCGGAGGGGGAGGAGGCGAAGGGCGATGAGTTGATCCTGCTTGTCTTTCGGAAGGGCCTCCACCACACGGCGGACAAAGTCACCGTCAACGTCCTCCGGGGTGAGCTTGCTTTCACGAAAAGCGTAGATGCGGGCCGCTTCCGCGTAGACGGTTTCCCGGTCCGCCTTGGGGTGGCGGGCAAGCACCCGCCAGAGCGTCTCCTGCTCACCGTTTCGGCTCCACTGGTGCATCGATTCGCGCACCTGCACGAGCGTAACCGTGTCCTGTGCCAGCAGGCGCTTGACCACACGGTCGCGCACGTCGATCGACTCGGCCGCCTTATCGGAGGCCGCTCCGTTTTCCTGCGTGTCGGTGGGAGCCTCCAGTAGATCGATCGCAGGCTCGTCCTGCGCCTCACCGTTATCCATCTCCAGGCGCCCGTTGTTCTCGGGCTTCTCGATGAAGGCAAGCGTGTCGTCGGATTCGTCCGCCGATCCATCTCCGCCGAAAAATGTCTGGAGGCCGTTGGGCATTTGAGGATGGGTGCTTAAATGAGTGAAGGAAGAGCGGGCAGCTGGGGTAGCCGGTGTACTTCGGTAGGGGGATTACTGGAACATGATGTCCGATGAGGTGGGCTGGATAAGCGCGGATTCGGCGCAGATCACGGTAAGGAGACCCACCAGGATCGAGATAAAGATGGCGGTGGCCGTCTTGATGGACTCGACGGTGGTTTCGAGCTTCAGCGTGGTCTCTTTCTGGTAGAACTCCGCCATCTCATCGGCGCTCTCGCGTACGGCGCCTGTCTCGGAGCCGGAGCGGAAGCGGGCGATGGCCATCGGCGTGAACACGCCCGATTTCTCCATCGCCACCACCAGATCGGTGCCGCGCGCCATCATCAGCGGCACCGTGATGGTCTTGATCTGATGCTCGATGTACGTGTTGCCGGTAGCCTCCGCAGCGATCTTCATGATCTCCTCGTTCTCGCCGCTTCCGGAATAGAGGACAGCAAACACCCGGCAGAATACCTCCAGGTTAAGCTTATGCAACAGCTCACCCAGCACGGGTATCTGCAACATGTATTTGTGGATGTAGAACTTTCCGCGCGTAGTTCGAGCGAAGGCAATACACGCCACCGTGATTACCACGAGTAAAATCGCAATCCACCACCAGTTCACATCCATCCAGGCGGCGAAGTCGAGCGACGTTTGCGTGAGGTAGGGGAGTTCCACATTGTACTGCGTGAAGAGCCCCGCATACCCGGGGATGATATACCAGATAAACCAGATAAACGCCGCGATGGTGGCGATGAGCGTGATCGACGGGGTAATGAGTGCGCTACGCACGCTCTTGCGGAATTCGTCCTTCCGCTCCAGATAGGTAGCGGTCGCGTCAAACATCTCCGCCATGTTACCGCTGGCCGTGGCCAGGCCCAGCATGTAGGCGGTAAACTTGCCGAGCACATGCTGGTGCTTCATAAACGCGTTTTGCGCGTCCACGCCACTTTTGAGGTCGGCATGGAGATCCTGCATCATCTGCTTGAGCGGCTTGCTTGACGTATCCGCCATCAGCAGCGTCAGGATCTCATCGAAGGGCAGCTTGCGCCGCAGCATGTTGGCTGCCAGGCGCACGAACATCACAATGTCCGTTTGCGAGGGCCGCAACTGAAAGTCGAGTAGCTTCCGCTCTACACGGATGACCTCCAGCCCCATGCGCTGCAGGGCGGACGCTACCTCCTCTTTCGTATAGGCTTTCTGCTCGCCTTTTGCTACCTCGCCGGTCTGGTGCCTGACCTTGTAGACGAAGGTATGGCGTTTCTCGATGGTGTCCGCGCGGAATTCGTGCTTCTCGGAGAGGTTCTCCACACGCCTCTCAGCAGCCTTCTTCGATGGGGCGAACACGGTGCCTCTCACGGGCTCACCGGAGACGTTTACTCCCTGAAATCGGAATTCTCGGACGGCCATTACATTAATGCTCAAACGTGTTTATAGATTGCGAAGTCTTCGTGCTGGGTCCGTCTTGACCCAACTGGGTCTCCGGCGCTTTTCGTGCCGGAGACCACGTGGGTCATAAGGGCAACGCACTTTCTGTGCAGTTAGGGAATCTCTGCAGTTAGGAGTCGCAGCCTTTAAAGAAGGGATTAGTCTGGGCAGGCTGGTGACGTGGTGTTAACGTCTTGACCACCAATGATCATGTTGCGACCTACAATTTGATCGGCGCCACGTGATGAGCAAACACGAACCTCAATTCGGTTGCGCGTTTCTTCTTCGTCGCCGTCAATAAAGCTCTCTCCTCTTATGAGAATGTCATCATTACCCTGAGTGATTGTGAAAGTACCGTTTAGATTCGTATGGCTCAGTGGGTCATCGACAGTCTCGCCGTTATCCTCAGTTTCATCTTGCTGATAACCAAGAACAGGAAAATCAGCATCGGTAAAGTCTTCACCTGACTCAGGACCTCCAAATGGAGTTGGTGTTTGAGCCCAGGATTGTATGTCATTTGCTATGGTCACCGCATCCTGCATCATCGCATCCGCATTGGCATTATCACCACCCTGCGTAAACGCTGCAATACCTACGACGATAGCGAGGCCCACGATAACCGTGGCGAGTACGAGTAGAATAAGTTGTTGCTGTCCCATGAGTCTGTGTTGGGTTGTTTAGAAGAAACTAACGTTGTGTCCTGCACCGGCCGGGCTACCGCGATGGAGCTCTACGACGGTGGGATGGAATGATCACTGCTTGCACGTGATCTTTTTCCGATTAATGCACCCCTATGGTAGCTCATCACATTGTCCTGACTCTATAATCCTGGTGTTCCGTATATCATCCTCTGGATTATCTGGTTAGAGCATTTTCATACACCAAATACAATTGCGAAACAGATTAAATAATGAGATATGTAATTAAGACGATTCCTAAAAGCTTGATTGTGTGTAATTCTGGACGTTAAGTAGGCCCGCTAATTAGAGTCGTGCCGCGAGGAAAGCACTTATCACAGTTTAAATCTCGTTTCTGTGTGTGAGTGCTCCAAAAATGATGCAGGTATGCGCCAAAACATTCCGGGACGGGAGAATCAGCCCCAAACTGCCTTCCGATGACTGTCACTGTTCTGAGTAGCTCCATGCACGAAGGGCAGGATTTCCGCGTGATGCATCGACATGATCCAGGTTACCACTACGTCCACGCTGCGCCGTGCTGCGACCTGCGGTGTCTCAGCTGATAATGCGGCTCCGACTGGCTGATGGGGTGTCGGGCGCGCTCGGAGGTGTAGTTACACCGCCACGGAACAGCCTCATTTCACCTGCCGTAGGTTCGCTTTATCGCAAACATGAGCCGCAGCCCAAGATCTCCATGGCCATATCGAAGGAAGAAGTACAGCACATCGCCTCGCTCGCGCGCCTACGCTTTTCAGACGAGGAAGAAGATCGCATGGCGGATGAGATGAGTAGCTTGCTTGATTATGTGGACAAGCTGCGCGAAGTGGATACCGCCGGTGTGCCTCCAATGTCGCATGTGTTGACCGAGGAGAACGTCTTTCGCGAGGATGAGGTGGAGCAGCGCATCAAGCGTAAGGACGCGCTGAGCAACGCGCCCGAAACCGATGGCACATACGTGCTCGTTCCGAAGGTTATCGAGTAGGCTCTCGCGCATCCTCACGCTTGCCCGTCCCCTTCATGGCCCGGAAGAAAGGAAAGGATCGCAAAAAGCAGCATCGTAGCCGGCCGGCGCCGTCGTGGTGGCGCGGTCTCCCGCATCACACCCGGCACAGCATCTGTCTGGCGTTCATGGTGGGGCTGGCGCTCTTGTTTTTTGGCCCGATCATCTTCACCGGGCAGGCGCTCATCGGTGGCGACACCGTGCAGTGGCGCGCCATGGCCGAGGCCATGTTTGAGTTTAGAGAGGCCACGGGCGAGGAGCCGCTCTGGGCACCGAATGGGTTTGGCGGCATGCCCGGGTATTTTATCTCCTATCCGGATGTTATCCCGCAGCTGGACACTATCGCAACCGCGCTCCGGTCCATCATCTGGCCGGCCTCCCATTTTATCGTCCTGCTGCTGGGGATGTACCTGCTGGTCCACTATCTGACGCGTGACAAGCTCGCGAGTGTGCTGGCCGCAGCCGCGTATGGACTGACGACGTACATCCCGATCATTCTGGCGGCCGGCCACAACACCAAGTTTATCGCACTGTGCTTTGCGCCTTGGCTGCTGCTGGCCTTCGCCTATGCCATACGCAAGCCGGGCCTCCTTGCTGGATTGCTCTTTGCTATCGCGCTATCCGTTAACATTCGCGCGGATCACGTTCAGATCACGTATTACGCGTCGTTTCTCATCGGTATCTGGTGGCTGGTGGAAGGTATAGCCGCCTATAGAGATGACCGGATGGAAGGCTTCGGTAAGAGCACGGCGTGGCTTGCGGCCGGGTCGGTGCTCGCGCTGCTGATGGTGGCACAGCCGCTGCTGACGCATTTTGAGTACAAGGACTTCACCATCCGCGGGGCGGGTCCGGCTGGCGGGGAGGCGTCCGGACTTGAGTGGGATTACGCGATGAACTGGAGCCAGGGCTGGGGCGAGCTGGTGACGCTGCTCATCGCGGACGCGTACGGCGGGGGAGGGCAGACGTACTGGGGTCCGAAGCCGTTCACTGAAGGGCCGCACTACGTTGGCGGTATCGTGCTCCTCCTTGCCGGGCTTGCGCTCTGGCTGGTTCGCACCAACACCGCCCGGGCGTTCGGTATCGGGGTACTGGTGATGACGCTTTTCTCGCTCGGCGAGTACTTCGAGCCGCTCAACCGGCTCATGTTCAACTACTTTCCCCTGTTCGATGCTTTTCGCGTGCCTGAGACGTGGCTGAGCATCGTGGCGCTGGCGCTGGCCGTGCTGGCGGGGATGGGGCTTGCACAGCTACGCAAGAGCAACCCCGACTCAGAGACGGGTGCCTCCACGACGCGAGCGGTCTACGTGGCCTGTGGTGTCACGCTTGGTATCGTGCTGTTGCTTTTCGCGGGCCGGGAGGCCATCTTTGGCTTTGAGCGGCCCGGTGAGCGCGAGCAAATCATCCAGCAGATTGCCCAGACGCACGAGGTGTCGCCTGACGACCCGCGGGTAGAGCAGGCTGCGGACGAATACCTGCGTGAGGTGCGAGAAGAACGACAGGAGGCCTTCGTCAGCGATGCGGGCCGCACGCTGATTTTCCTGCTTCTTGCATCCGCCGCCCTCGTGATGTATCGCAGAGAGCTGTTGCCGGGATATGTGGTGGGTGCGGTCCTGATCCTTCTTGTCGTTACCGATCTCTGGGGCGTTGACCGGCGTCACCTGGGTGAGGAGCAGTTGGTAGCGGCCAGCGGCCCGACGGATTTGATTGCGACGTACGACTTCGACCGGTTCCTGCGGGAGGAGAAGGACGCTGCAGGAGGCGCTGGTAACTTCCGCGTACTCTCCTTTGAGGGCGACCCGATGAATAATGCCCGTCCTGCGTTTCATTACGAGACTATCGGCGGGTATCATGGAGCCAAGCTGCGGCTCTACCAGGACTATATCGATTTCATCTACCGCAATCCGGGGCATGCCATTCAGCACGCGCCCGCGCTCGACCTGATGAACGTGCGCTACGTGGTAGCCCCGCAGGAGCTACCGGGCATGCGGGTGGCGTATGAGAGCGAGCAGACGGGGTTGTGGGTAATGGAGCGTCCCAACGCGCTCCCCCGCGCCTATTTTGTTGGAGATACGGAGCCTGTAGCTGACTCGGAAACCGCTCTGAGCCGCCTTTCGGATCCGGCGTTCAACCCAGCTGAGGTTGCGCTCGTCGAAGAGGGCACTGATATTTCAACTGCTGAAATTACTGCTGGCGCTACAGCCGATGCGAACGTAACCAGCCACTCGCCGCGTGAAATCACGATTGATGTAGCCACCGATGAGGATCGATTTCTTGTGCTGAGTGAGGTGTATTACCCCGCAGGCTGGTGGGCTGCGATCGACGGAGAAGAAGTGCCGATACGCCGTGTTAATCATTTCCTGCGCGGCATTGAAGTGCCGGCGGGTGAGCACACGCTCACATTACGTTTTGATCCGGCAAGCCATACCACCGGTGTCTGGATTGCCGGCATCTCCACAACGCTGGCCTACGGCGCGGTGCTCTTCCTGCTGATTCAGGGCGTCCGGCGCCGGCCGGAGCAGTCGGATGCGGGTGAGGAGGGGTAGGGCGCTGGCCTATTTTGTTGGGTTGGGGCACGGACAATCCCGAGCAATCTCGTTGTGAGTCGTTTCTGTTGTCTGGTTGCTCAGCGAAAGGCTGATTGGGGTTTTTTGAAGCATTCGACATGGCGCGCCATGTCGCTACGCCGGTTGCGGTGGTGAGGTGCGGCACCACCTCTCACCTCGTTGCGATGCTCCAGCCTCGCAACGGAACTGAACCCGCGGCTCCAGCCGCAAGGCCTGTGCTGTCTTTCGGTGGCACTGCGCTGCGAGAGCTTCGAGGCCCGATACCCCGCCTCCTGAACCTTCTGCTGATGTGAGCCTCCATCCCACCGATTGGAGTGGTGCGAGGCAGAGCCTCGCGTCGCGCTTGGCGCTGTCGACGAGGCCATGTGTGCGTTACCAGGCCGGAGCCGGGTAAC
>SLED01000412.1 GCA_007124945.1 Salinibacteraceae bacterium
ATCGGCGGTGCTGGCCGGGCAAGTAACGGGACTGGTTGGAATGGCTATGCTGGCTGTTTCCTTTATTCTGGCATCGCGCTTCCGTCTTCTGGAAGACTACTTTGGCGGGCTCGACCGCATGTACGAGTTGCACCACCGCCTTGGTGTCGGCGCGCTCATCCTGATTATTCTTCATCCCGTTTCCCTGGCCTTGCGGTTCATTCCCGAGGATGTGTCGCGGGCCCTCCTTTCGTTTTTCCCCCTGCACGGTCAGCTGGCGGTAAATCTTGGTGTGGTGGCGTTTTGGTTGCTTGTCGCGCTACTCGTGATAACTTTCTACACACGCTTCCCATACCACATCTGGAAGGTTTCCCACCGTTTTCTGATCCTCGTGCTGGTGCTTGGAGCAGCACATATGCTTATGGTAGAGAGCACCCCTGGACGGAACGTGGCCATTGAGGCCAATGCGCCTCTCTGGTACTACATGGCAGTCTTGACGGTCCTGGGGGTTACCGCTCACGCATATCGCCTTATTGTCCCACCGGCGCAGGCTCGGCAGCAGACGTTCATCGTTGGGGAGGTAGAGCGTCCAACCGACCGGGTTCTCAACGTTCGGTTGGAGCCGGGAGACCGCGCGCTTAGCTTTGCCCCCGGCCAGTATGTGTTCGTGACGTTTCTATCGGACGATATCGCTCGGGAAGCCCATCCGTTCACGATCTGCTCCGCTCCCGACGCAAACCATCTGGAGCTTACCGTAAAGGCACTGGGTGATTTTACGGCGAAGCTGTATGAGAAGCTGCGGCCGGGGACGAAGGTTCGCGTGGAAGGACCCTATGGCCGGTTTGACTATCGCAAGGGAGCCCACCAGCAGATCTGGATCGCAGGGGGCGTAGGTATTGTACCTTTCGTTAGCTGGATGCGGCATCTGGCCACAGAGGAAGAATCGGCCTTCCAGATTGCCCTCTACTACTGCGTAAACGATCGACAGGAAGCCGTGCACCTTGATGAGCTACGCGAGATTGCCCGGGAAATGGAGGCCGTATCCGTGCACCTCGTACCGTTTAATGAGGAGGGCCTCCTGCGGGCCCGTGATATTCCGAATATAAACAATCGAGACGTTTTCCTGTGCGGGCCGTCTGAAATGATCTCGGATCTGCGGCGCCAACTGATACGCCGGAAGGTACCGCGCCGCAGGATACACTTCGAAGCCTTCGATTTCCGTTGATTGTCAAGGAGAACCTCCAATTTGCCGCTGGGGACAGTCGATAGATGGCGGCTGTTAGCGCGCCAACCCATACCGGTTTATCTGCGAAGAACACGGGTTACTACCGTGTCTCAGGGACGGCTTAGCGCGTTTCCGCCTCCCGATCTCCCCGTCGGTCACTGAATCCCGCCCGAGATGCCTGTCAAGCCAGCGCTGTACGGACGATCTGCCCGCCGCCCTCGCCGTATGACCTGTCGATCTCGACTACCGATGTGGGTTTCTTCTTCTCAGGCATCGGACGTGGTTGTGCGAGTTCCAGAAGATGATCGGTTTACCAAGTCTCCAACCCGATGATCTCATGATGGATTACGTCAAAGGGTTCAACTTGCCGCCCGGGTTCATCAGTGGCTTTCTCAAGAATGGTCTGGAGTGGGTCCGGTATTTTTGCCTAACGGAACGGCGCATGCCTGCTCAAAGTAAGAATGGTACCGATATGGATGCACTACGAAACCGTACACGCCCATGGCTACGCTTACCATCAAACGACTGCCCGACGAGCTTCACGAACAGCTGAAGAAGCGCGCGGAGCGCAATCGCCGAAGCATGAACAACGAGGTCATCAAGATCCTTGAAGATGCGCTCACACCCCGCACGCGCTCGGCCGAAGAGGTTATCGCCGAGGCGGAAGAGCTTAACCGGAGGATTGGGATCACCTTCCCGGATGTTGTTAATGAAGCCAAACGGGAGGGGAGAGCATGATCGTTGTCGATAATGACGTTCTCAGCTATTTCTGGATTGACGTGGAAACACAGCGTGACGTGTACGCCCGCCGTGTTCGAGAAATAGATCCTGATTGGTGGGCACCTACTGTTTGGCGTGCAGAATTTCGAAGCGTGTTGCGGCGCTTTATGATGAATGAGGACCTCGCATTGAATCATGCAATTGCGATCATGCGTCGGGCTGAGCAGGATCTTGGTCCGCGGACCGTTTCCGTGTCTTCCACCGCAATCTTGAGACTCGTCGATCGAACGCACCATTCGTCCTACGACTGCGAGTACGTCGCGCTGGCGCAAAACCTCGGCCTGAAACTCGTCTCAGGCGATAAGCGGCTGGTGCAGAAATTCCCCGAGACGGCGGTGCTGCTTGAGGAGTTTGCTGGTATGTGAGCGCCATCACGGCAACGCATGGGTAATTCGTGGCATCGTCCCTGGTAAAGTACGTCTTTGCCGCGCGACCGAGCAGCTTCCAGCTCTACACTAATCGGTTTCGCGAGCCGGGTGACAGCAATGGGGCGCCTCCTGTCCCTCGGCGGGTGCGCGTACCTCAAGCACAGATCCGGTGACCGGATTGGGGCGAAACGTGGTGCAGCCCTTCAGTCCCTTCTTGAAGGCTGATTCATACAGATCCGCAAATGCCTCGAAAGGATAGTCTCCTGGGATGTTGATGGTCTTGGAGATGGCGCTATCAACATACTGTTGCAGGGTTTCCTGCATGGCAAGATGCGCGGCGGGAGAGAGGCTGTGGGCGTCGACGAACGCTGCAGGAAGGGGCGCATCAGAGCCGTTCAGGGTGTGCCACAGTCGATACGCGTAGTCGCTTACGGAGAAGTGGGCTGGAGCGCCATCCGCGCGGAGCACACGGCGCTCGAAGGTGAAGGCGAAGACGGGCTCAATCCCGCTGGACACATTGTTGGCGAGCAGGCTGATGGTACCGGTGGGAGCGATGGCCGTAAGATGCGAATTCCGTATGCCGTGCTCGCGGATGCCCTCCTGAATAGGTTCAGGCAGTGATCGAACGAACGCGCTGTCGAGATACGACTGCCGCTCGAAGTAGGGGAACGGCTCTTTCTCACGCGCCAGAGCGATGGACGTGCGGTAGGCTGCGTAGCAGATCTCACGCATCACTGAGGCTGCTACCGCCCGGCCTTCCGACGAGTCATAACGCAGGCCGAGCATGATAAGCGCATCGGCGAGTCCGGTGATGCCCAGCCCGACACGGCGAGTGCCACGGGCCTGGCTGGCCTGTTCCTCTACGGGATAGTGCGAGATATCAATTACATTGTCGAGGAATCGAGTGGCAGCTGCGGCGACGCGCGTGATCCCGTCGAAGTCCAGCCGGGCGTTTTCTGTAAAAGGGTCTGCTACAAAGCGGGTAAGATTGATCGATCCGAGGTTACATGCGCCATAGGGCGGGAGTGGGATTTCACCGCAGGGGTTCGTGGCCGTGATCTGCTCGCGGTAATGGAGGTTATTGAGACGGTTGATGGAATCGACGAAGAGCACGCCGGGCTCGGCGCAGTCGTACGTAGCCCGCATGATGCGCTCCCACAATCCACGGGCTGATATTTCTTTGATGACGCGGCAGGGCATCGGGGACGCTGACCCTGTCCAGCGCCGATAGTGGATGTCGTCCTCGGTCTCTGACGCGGAGGAGAGGCGGTCATCTGGAAACACAAGGGGCCATGATTTGTCCTCTCGCACGGCCGCCATAAAAGCATCCGTGATTTGCACCGAAAGGTTGAAGTTGCGTAGTTCACCCCTGTCGCGCTTGACGTCGATAAAGGTCTCGATATCCGGGTGATCGCACCGCAACGTGGCCATCATGGCTCCACGCCGTGCACCGGTCGAGAGTACGGTAGCACACATCGTATCCCAGATCCGCATGAAGGAGACCGGGCCGGAAGCGATCGTGCCGGTCGTTCGATTGCGCGTGCCGGCAGGACGAAGCGTGGAAAAGTCGTAGCCCACGCCGCCCCCCTGCTGCATGGTTAGGGATGCCTCTTTGAGACTGGAGAAGATGCCGTCGAGTGAGTCGTCGATCAGGCCCATCACGAAGCAGCTAAAGAGCGTGACGCGATGGGCCGTCCCGGCACCGGCCAGGATGCGCCCGCCTGGCAGAAAGGCGAAGTCGGTCATCGCCTCGTAAAACGTGTTCTCCCATCGCCCCTGGTTGTTCTTTTCGGCGGCCGCGGCCGCAACGGCTACACGCCGCCACGTATCCTCCACCGTCTGGTCGTGCACCGCGGATCCAGTATTGTAGCGATACTTGGTTTCCCAGACGTGCCTGGAAATGTCCTCTCTGAGATAATCCATCATATTTGTTTACCTCCAGCCGTCCGTGCTTTCGTGAGTGACGCTGCCGTCGCAACACCGTGTGACTCGCTTCGAGAGTCAGTTTTCTCCGGTCCACACGACCAGAAGATTGCGGGCAGGCCTCTCCGGCACGAGGGTTTATTCGAGGTCTACCTCCGCCCGATCGCCGGCTACGTTACGCGTTTCTTCTGGTGGTTCTGATGGAGGGGCAGCCTGCGGCTCCTCTTCTTCATAAACATCCTCATTCGCCGGTAATCGCTCAATCCCCATGGCGTCAAGTTTTGCAGCGATCTCCTCGCCGTCGATCACTTCTTTTTCGAGCAGAAGCGAGGCGAGCGATACGAGCGCGTCCCTGTGTGTAGCAAGCAGGCTCCGGGCCTCCTCGTAGGCCTCGTCGACGAGGCGTTTCACCTCGCGGTCTATATGCTGGGACGTGTCTTCGCTGTAGGCTCGTTGTTCGAGAATGAAACCGCCGGAATCATTGCTGATATCCTCAAGCGCGACGGGGCCGATGTCGTGGGTCATGCCGAACTGTGTAACCATCCGACGCGCCAGCGCGGTGGCCCGATGAAGGTCGTCGGCCGATCCCGTGCTAACTTCGCCAAAAATAACGTCTTCGGCTGCTCGCCCACCGAGAAGCACCACGATGCGATCGTGCAATTCAGATTGCGTGAGCAGGTAACGATCCTCCAGGGGCGCCTGAATTGTGGTGCCGAGCGCGGCTTTTCCGCGCGGTATGATGCTCACCTTGTGCACGGGGTCGGCATGAGGCAGTAGCATACCGAGGAGTGCATGGCCCATCTCATGATGCGCTATGATTTTGCGTTCCTTCGGAATGAGCAGGCGACTTTTTCGCTCCAGTCCCGCCATCACGCGGTTGACGGCTTCGTCGAGGTCTTCCATCGAGACCCGGCTGCGACCCCGACGTACCGCGAGCAGCGCCGACTCGTTGATCACATTGGCGAGTTCAGCTCCCGCAAACCCCGGCGTCCGTCCAGCCACGACGCGCAGGTCGACGTCGTCTTCAAATTTGACATTCTTGGCGTGGACGCGAAGGATAGCCTCGCGCCCGTTCAGGTCGGGTTTGTCAACCATGATTTGACGATCGAATCGGCCGGGTCGTTGCAGCGCCGGATCCAGCAAGTCGGGCCGGTTGGTTGCGGCCATGATGATCACACCGATGGAGCTATCGAAGCCGTCGATCTCCACGAGCAGTTGGTTGAGCGTCTGTTCTCGCTCTTCATTTGTGACAGGCGAGCGCGCGCCGGCGCGTCGGCGACCCAGCGCATCCAGCTCGTCGATAAAGACGATGCAGGGCGCCTTCTCCCGCGCTTTCCGAAAGAGGTCGCGCGCACGGGCTGCCCCCACGCCGACAAACATTTCCACGAAGTCGGCACCGGAGATGGTGAAGAATGGGACCCGCGCCTCTCCAGCGGTGGCTCGCGCGAGCAGCGTTTTCCCGGTACCGGGCGGCCCCACCAGTATGACTCCTTTGGGGATGTGCGCACCGATCTGGGTGTACTTATCCGGGTTTTGAAGAAAATCGACGACTTCCCGCAGCTCCGTGACCGCCTCATCCACACCCGCCACATTATCGAAGTTTACTTTTGTCGTGCCTTCCTCCCAGAGGCGAGCCCGGCTCTCTCCGAAGGACTGGTATTGACGTCCAATGCCCGCGGCTCCCCGAATAAATCGCCAGAAGATAAACGCGATCAGTAGGATCGGGATAAGCCAGATCAGCCAGAAGTACCAGTTCGTGCCGGGTGGCTCACCCGCGACGGAGACGCCTTGATCGCGGAGTTCAGTAAGGAGTGCGCTGTCGTCGACGCCCGGGATACGGTTCGCGCGGTACCGCATCTCCTGCTCATCCACCACCTGAGTCCAGGTGATGTGGTTCTCCGATACCACCACATCGCGGACTTGCTCAGCTTCCGCGGCCTCCACAAACTGGCTGTAGGTAATCTGCTGGGTCCACGGTCCGTCGGGTAGATCCATCAAAAACAACACGACCAGCACGGCGGCCACGCCGATGATAATAAACACAAGCCCCACGCCCGGCTGTGGGGAAATCTTCTCCTCCTGATCCTGCCGATCGTTTTCAGATGTGGCCATGGGGCCCTCGTAAGCTTTGCCCGGTACGCTACGGTTTGCCGCAAGTACTTAATATGAAGATGCAACCAGTCTCTATGACAGGGAGACCCGTAAACTCGTGGTGGGTGATACCCTACACGGTAAGTGGATGGCCACGGACATATAGACGCTGCAGCGCAAAATTAACCTCGAAGATCAACCTAAAGCGACGTTTGTAACCCACATCCCAGGCTGCGGGAACGGAGCGCCCCCAAGCTTTCATAGTCGGGCAGCGAGTAGTTTATTTCGATACGGGGACGCAAGTCGAGCACAAAGTGATGGCAGTACCGTTGATTCAGACACGCCGAGCTCTCGACTGGCGGCTGCCCATTCCGTGCCATCATCTAACCATCCGAGAACAGATCCGATGACGGATGCCGAGCAAATGCGTCAACGTGCAAAATCGCAAGGGCCCCAGCTTTTTGCGTTTGAAACCCTGCGTCCGTTTGGGGAAGGAGTTGCTCAGCAGGCCGGAGTTGCGCTGAGCGCCCTTGAGGAGCGCGATTTTGAGGATGGCGAGCACAAGGTGCGTCCTCTGGTAAGTGTTCGCGACCGCGACGTTTATGTGCTGCAATCGCTGAACAGCGATGCGGCGCAGACCGTGAACGATAAGCTCTGCAAACTCCTCTTTTTCATCGGTGCGGTGCGTGATGCCGGTGCGCGTTCGGTGACCGTGTTGGCCCCCTATCTGGCTTATTCGAGAAAGGACCGGAAAACTAAGGCCCGCGATCCGGTAACCACACGGTACGTGGCGCAGTTGTTCGAGGCCGTGGGCACCGATCGTATCTTGACCATGGACGTGCACAATCTGGCCGCTTACCAGAATGCGTTTCGCTGCCGAGCGGAGCACCTTGAGGCCCGCGTGCTGTTTGCAGACCATATTGCAACTCTGCTTGATGGTGTTTCGCCCGTCGTGGTCTCACCCGATGCGGGCGGATACAAGCGCGCCGATGCGTTCCGGCAGACCCTCAGCGCCCGCCTCGGAGAGGACGTACCCATGGCGTTTATGGAGAAGCAGCGGAGCGAAGGGGTGATTCGCGGAAAACATCTCGCAGGGCCGGTGGAGGGGCGTTTGGCCCTTATTTTCGACGATTTAATCAGCACGGGTACGACGCTTATGCGCGCTGCCAATAGCTGCCGAGAAGCGGGTGCGCGCGAAGCCTGGGCGGTAGCCACGCACGGGCTGTTCTATGGAAATGGAGGTGATGCGCTGTCAGCCGAGAGTATCAGCCGCATCATCATTACAAACACGGTGGGGCGATTACCAGGCGACCGCAAAGCAAGGGAGAAGGTTACGGTGCTCGATGCAGCTCCACTGGTGGGCGAAGCTGTCCGGCGCCTCCACGCGGGCGAATCGGTCGAAGAGCTGCTGGTGGAATGGACGCAGGGAGTGGCCGCTGATTCTCTCAGCAAAGCGGCAGATGCGATGCGGCCAGTTCGAGATAACTGATCGCTTGCTTGCGCCACTTCTCGGTTTTGACTCCCCCGTCGTCTTTTAGGTGCCAGATGGCCAGCTTTGCGCGCAGCCCGGCGCGATAGCACTTGTAATACTCGATCAATTGACGTGGCGGACGGTCCCTTGTAATCTCCGTATACGTGTCGAACACGATCTCCTCCACGTAGGGGGCTCCCAACGCCTCGCACTCCATCGACAGGAAGGCGAGTTCGTCGGCGGTGTCAATGATGCGAAAGGAGCGATTGAATTCGAGGCAATCGAAAATGACCGGTTCCGGTAGCAGGCAGATGTGTTCGGGCCGGAGGTCGCCGTGGGCTTCGATGATGTGACGCTCGACGACTCGGGCTTCCAGTAGGTGGCCGCAAGCGTTCAGAAACGACTCCTGGGCTTTTATCACTCGATGTACGAGGTCAAGCGGTAGCCCATAACGAGGGTTGCACAGTGCTTCTCCGTTGCCGCGTACATCGTTACGCTGCCGCTGAAGGTACTCCAGCGTCGAAACTGGCTCCGGCGAGGCTTTCCGGTAGAAGGTGGCCAGCTTCTTAGCTACCATTCGGATTTCTTCGTGCTCTACCGCATCCCGTTCGATCAGGTAGTCGAGCATCCGATCCGAAGGGAGGCGCTGCATCTTTACCAGCCACTCGACAGCCTGTCCATCACCCTCAAGCTCCAGTTCGCCTGCGTCGTTTACGGTTAGCGGCACGAGTCCGATGTAGACATCTCCAGCCAGCCTCCGATTCAGATGTACCTCATCACGTCCGTTGGAGCGTCGCAACTTAAGCGTGCTGAAGTCGAGGAAGTCGCGACGTATCGGTTTTTTAAATTTGAAGGCATAGGGGCCGGCAAGGAAGACCCACGCCATATTGGTTTCCACGACTCTGACGTCCTCAACGGGATAGGGATAACTATCCGTCGAGCTCAAGAAGGCGACCTTGTCATCTACGCTTGTGTGCTCCGCAACAGAATGACTCACTGAGGGTGAAAGGGCTATGGAGTGGCTTTGTAGGATTGTGAAGCGCGGCCCGCTCGTATGCATCGCTGTTCAGAGTGAACACCCAAGTGCGCCCGTAAGTGCCAGTCTGCAAGTCCTTTACTGATTTGTGGTTTAAACGTCGCGCAGAAATCCTCGAAGTGTATATGTTTTACGACAGGAGAGAGGCAGGGCGCCTATTGGCAGAGCGACTGGAGACGTATCGGGGCAGGAATCTGCTCGTGTTGGGGTTGCCTCGTGGGGGCGTACCCGTTGCATACGAAGTGGCGACCGCGCTGGGAGCCCCGCTGGACGTGCTGGTAACACGGAAGATAGGCGCTCCTGCACAACCCGAACTGGCTATCGGCTCCATTGCACCACGAGATGTGTTTTTTCTAAATGCACCCATCGTTCGGCGTCTGCAAATCGACGACGAAACGATACAGCAACTTGTCCGGCAGGAAACCCGGGAGCTTAAACGCAGGACCCTTCACTACCGGGGCGAAGAAGGTGTGCCGGATGTGGAGGGCAAGTTTGTTCTGCTTGTTGATGACGGAATTGCCACAGGGCTAACGCTCATGGCCGCTGTCAGGGCGCTCCGCGAAGCCGGTGTCAGGCGCATTGCACTCGCCGTGCCTGTAAGCTCCCAGGAGGCCGCTGAGATGCTCGAAGAGCTGGTGGATGACTTCATCTGTCTCGACACTCCAGAGGACTTTTTGGCTGTCGGGTCGTGGTATCGGCACTTCGAGCCGGTTTCGGATGATGAAGTTGTAGCCTTTCTGCAGAAGGCGCGGGCGAAGGCGACGGGGTGAACAGTTGCGCAGGATCGGGACGGAGAGCTCTGCCAGGCAGTATTTGAAAACCTCTTCGCGAGCTATGTGCCAGCGTAGAACGCACTTCATGTATGGAACGCCTGACGCCCGTGGTGCTGCAGCTCTAAGCTGTTGCAAAGGCGCACTCGGACGTGCCGGAGGAGTATTCTGGCAAGCTCACGACGGTGGATAATATCGTAGGCTACTTTTCTGATCGTGTGGAGTAGGTCGGCGCGTCGTTTGAGCCTACGCGCCCGTTTGCAACCGTTGCTCAAGTGCGTCGATGCGGCCCCGGCTCACGCGGAGCTTCTTGCCATTGCGCAGGCGTACGAGATATCTTCCGCCACCTCGCTTGAAAATCATCTCAACCTCGTCGAGCCGGACAATGGTAGATCGGTGGATCCGAAAGAATAATCGGGGGTCGAGCTGCTCCTCAAGCGCGGAGAGCTTCTCACGTATTAGATGCTTGTTCTCCGGTGTGTGTAGCTCCGCGTAAACGCCTTCTGCAGTGATGAACTCGATGTTGTCTACCGGTACGATCTGCACCTGCCCCTGCGTCTGCACGGCAACTCGCCGGAGATAGTTAGCCTCCGTGTCAGTGTCATCGGCTTCAGTGGCCGTTGTTACGTGCTGCATGAGCCGGGCCAAGTCTGTGGCCATGCCGCCCAGTCGCCGGCGCTCTACATTCTTCAGGGCGCGCTCCAGCGCCTGGTCAAAGCGTTCGTCATCGAAGGGCTTAAGCAGGTAGTCCACCGCGGCCAGTTCAAAAGCCTCGACCGCATATTCGTCGTGGGCTGTGACAAATACGGTCGGGGGCATTTCGTCGACGCCGACAGTGCGAATGACGTCGAGGCCCGTTGCACTCGGCATCTGCACATCAAGGAAAACCAGATCCGGCTCGTACGCCCGTATGGCCTCGACGGCTGACTCAGGTGTAGCGGCTGTCTCTATCGAATCCACCGCTGATTGTGTGTTCAGCAGTCTGCGTATTCGTTCACGTGCGAGGCGTTCGTCATCAACGACGAGTACCTGCAGCGATAGCTCCTGCGTGGAAGGTGTAGTCATTGCCGGGCCTCCGACTGTGCCTGTGCGCCGTTGATGGAGTGCGTGCCATTATCAATGCCCGCATACATCTCATTCTTAAGATAATAGGGCAGACGAATCGCCACGCTCAATCCGCTCTCATCCGTGACTGTGAAGTTGAGCTCGTAGCTGTTACCATACAGCCCCTCAAGCCGCTCGCGGATATTGCTGAGGCCCGTACCAAACGCCAGATTCTCAATCCCGCCCTCCGGACCGGGGCCATTGTCTGAGACGGTTAGCTGAAGCATATCTTCTACTTTCTCCGCCTCGATCCGTATGCAGGTCGTGTCTGCATGCGGCTGTACGCCATGTTTTACTGTATTTTCCACCAGCGGTTGGAGGAGAAATGCTGGGACCATGGCGTGATTGGTTTCCGGGGCAATTGACGTGGTGATGGTAAGGCGATCGCCAAAGCGTATTTGCTGTATTTCCAAGTAATCCTCCAGCAGCTGCATCTCTTTATCAAGCGGTATTTCCTGACGGCTACCTTCGTCCAGTACCGATCGAAGGAGGTCACTAAGGCGTGCCACCATGGCCCGTGCGCCTTTGGGGTCCGTCTCCACCATGCTCGAAATAGAGTTGAGCGTGTTGAACAGGAAATGCGGGTTTAGCTGCATGCGGAGGGTATCCAGGCGAGCTTTCGAGAGCTGCGCCTCGAGTCTTGATTTCTGCATCTCAAGTGCCTGTGCTTTCTCCTCGCCTGCACGCTGGCGGTGGTAGTACGCCCGAGCAAACCCCGTGGCCAGCACGGCACCGTAGATCATCAGCTCGTTGATGAAAGCGAAATTAATGATGGCGGCCCATGGTTCGAATGGACATGGATTCTCAAGGGAGAGCACGTGCATACAGATGAGCCTCACACCAAGGTGAACGGCGATGCTAACTGCCAGGGCGACTGCAATATGCAGGGGGATCCGCAGGCGAGGAGTGTTTCGGCCGACCATCTGCCGCGCCGCAAGCCAGAAGATGCATGGCGTCAAAAGTGCCCAGATGGTGTGCGCGGAGACGAAGCGGCCGACAGCGAACCATTCGATGTCCTCGTCCGCAGGAAGGCCTACGACATGACCGCTCAAAAGTATGAGCGTGAGGAGGGCCCAGAAGGCCGCGATAAGCGCTCCTTCCCGTCGATTAGGCCATGCCGACCATCCGCTATCCATCACGTTACCTGATCGATTTATCACTTATTGCGTGCCAGCATCGGGTAGCCCACCGCCCGGGTCTGCCGGCGAAGTCTCCTGCTCCCGGCTGCCCAGCGTGTATTGAAACGCAACGGACAGCGCGCGGACGTTCATGCTGTGGTTTGTTTGTTGGTAGAAACTGTCCATGTCCCGCCAAAACTCTGATTCCATCGTATCGAACAGGTCGGTAGCGCGAAGACTAATGCTTCCTCGTCCCTGCAGTATCTCCTGTTGAAGAGCGACATTGCTGATCATCTGCCCATCAACCCTGCCGCCGGCGATATCCATTGGGGCACGGTACCGCTGAGTCCACTGCAAGCTAAGACCGGAGCGGAGATTTGCCGTCAGGTTGGCCTGTGCGTTGATGGCAAATGTTTCGTTGTTCAAGTTGCTGTCGATATTTCCACCATCGGTAATCCGCCGATGCATGTTCACGCTGATGTTGCCGTGGAGATGTTGCCCCACCTGTGGCGTGGCTACGAATTCCGCGCCGTAGGAGTTACGCGCAGAAAAATTGTCAAAGGTGAGGACCGTGTTGCCGTCCTCGTCGAGCGTCTCAAAGCCGGAGATTTGATTTACTGTGCGGCGAAAGAAGGGCGTTGCGCGCAGTGTCAGGACATCCCAGTGCTGAGTCAGCCCCAGCTCAAAGCTGTGCGTGTAGGCCGGTTCTATCGCCGGATTTCCGACGCGCCGGAAGGAAGGATCTGTGCTCGTATCTATCGGATTGAGGTGCCACATGCTTGGGCGCTGCACCCGCTTACTGTACGATAGCTGAAGCTGACGCGCTTCGTCCCATTCGTAGGTCAGGTAGGCGCTTGGAAATAGACTGAAGTAATTGTTTGAGTGGCGCTCGTCCGTTACTTCCTGCTCGAATGACGTCCAGGCTTGCTCCACGCGTATCCCGGTTTTGACACCGAACGACCCGAGCTCGCGGCTCAGGATGCCGTATAAAGCATGAAGGTGCTGATCATGCTGAAATATGTTTTTATGGGACAGTTCACTGGCTGAGGGGCCCGGCAGCGATGCAATGGAGCGCCGATCGCTTTCAATTCGCCGCCAGGAGCCGTGATACCCCGTTTCGATGTCGACGCCGCTTACCGAGCGCTCATAATCCAGTTCAGCGATTCCGCGGCGCGTGTGCTGCGTGTAAGTCTCAAGCTCCTCAGAGAACTGTTCACCGGGCGTACCCTCCTCACTCAAGCTGAAATAATCGTACGTGCCCTCGCGGCTATCCTCATTCTGTTGAAAGCGCAACTGGGCGTCGAGCGTGTGGTCCTCATCACCATTGATCACCTGATTGAGCGTAAGGCGAGAGTCGAATCCCCACGGGTCGCGGTCTTCTAAGGCGTATCGGGCTGTCTGGTCAAGGTCTTCGCCAGGGATGCCCTCTCCGATGTGGATTCTGTTTTCGATTTCGTCGTCTCGAAGCGTAAGAGACGTCGAGGCCCCAATCGACGTTGCCTGGGTAGGCCTGAACTCGAGATCGGTGCTGAGAGCGTGTGAAACGTGCAGGTGATCCTCGAAGGTATCGTGTTCAAGGATGGATGTGGGGCTGTCTATATGCCGTTCGCGCAGGCGCAGTCGGTTGAAATCATGTGTGTTGTAGCGGAAACCGTAGTTGGCGGTAAACGTCCAGCGATCAGACTGGTAGCTGATGGTAGGAGAGGCGTTGTAGGAAGGGCGTGTGCCTGCGCCGACCGTGATACCCCCGCTCCAACCGCCTGTCTGGCTCTCGGCCATAACGATATTCACGATGCCGGCCATACCATCGGGTTCGTGCCGGGCAGAGGGCGTAGGAATCATTTCAACGCGTGCAATTGCATCGGCCGGCAGTCCCTGAAGAAAATTGCTGAGCGCCTGGCCGCTTAGTGCCGATGGGCGCCCATCAATGTGGATGGCTACATTGGCATTTCCGCGATAACTTATCTCGCCCTCAATGTCGACCTCGATGGAAGGAAGACTTGTGAGCGCATCGCGCGCAGACCCACCTGTGTTCATCGGGCTGTCGGCCACGTTATACACCGTCCGATCAATTTGCGTCTCCACGTGGGCCCGCTCCTCCGTAACCTCGACGCCATCGAGATGGCTGCTATCTTCCACCAATTCCACCGTACCGACGGAGCGGATGGGGTCCGCCGCTGATAGTTCGATGTCGTTTACCGTATGGTTCACGTATCCCACGAAGCCCACGCGCAGGAAGTACTGCCCGGTCGACAGCTCTTGGACGTGGAAACGCCCCTCCTCATCCGTGATCGCGCCGGTCACGAGTGACGAATCTGCCTGGAGGCGCACCTCTACCGTTGCGTGGGCGAGGGATTCCTGATCTGCCGCATCGACTACTCGGCCTGAGATTTCACCCAGGGGTGCCGAGCTCTGCGCACCCGCCCGTTGACAAAGGATGCAGAGTAAAATCAGCATGATACATAAGACCAACATGACGATCGGGCGAAGGGGTAACATAGGATTTCGTGTTGATGAATCTGTCCTGGGAAATCGTTTCGCCCAGGTCTATCGACATCAAACCTCCCATGGGTTCAGTGAATGTTGCGACCTGCACGCTCGTGAAATGAGCCTCACCTGAGGTCGGGTCGGGGCTATACAGTTCGCCGGCTGAAGACCTTGCCGGGGCATGATAGCCGGATGGGAGAGTGTTGATCGGGGCAACGTTGACCCTTATTCGCCTTGCAGCCTACAGCACGGCCAAAGCGTGCTGATGCATTTCATACCACTTATGTGCAGTTCGCTACAAGCGCCGTATCCAAGTACAAAGCGCCGGGGTAGAGATGGGTGTATTCAACCTGCACACCCAAGCCCTCTCGACCATGTTTTCCCCTCGACGCACGACCCAGGCCAAGTTCTTTGGGATAGCAATATTTTTTGGCACGCTGCTCCTTTTTTCGCCAGTGCTGGCGCAAGCGCAAGATAATTCAGGCCCGCCCGACGTAGGAGATCAGTTGTCGGATTTCGAGTTCACACTGTTGGATAGTGATGAAGTGATTTCACCCGAGTCGATGCAGGGGACGTACTACATGGTGTACCTCTGGAGCACCAGTTGCGGGGTGTGCCGGCAAGAGATGCCAGAGCTGCATGAGATGTATGATGCAATGGCGGGTGAGAACTTCGAAATCCTGAGTATTGCCGTAGAGGAGGACGTTGAACGAGTGGCTCACTATCGTGAGGAGGAGCACCCGATGCCCTGGCAGCACGTCGTCTTCGAATTCGACCGGGAGATCATTATGGAGCTATCCCGTAAGTTTGCCTCGGGCATGCCGGCGAAAATCGTGGTTTCTCCCGATGGCACCATTCTGGAGGTCGTTTCAGGTCGTTCAGAGACGGATCTTACGGAGATGATCTCCGAACATGTCACGGAATAACACCGCCAATGCGCGCCGTCTTGGGCAACGACGAGTCCGTCGTCAGTCAGCCGGCTTTCTGGAATCCTGCACCAGGCGCACTGCACAGACAAGTGCGGGCACCAGCGGAAGAATGGCGGTGTACAGGCCGGAGAAGTAGGTGAAGTGGCCGTACGCTACAAATGGAAAAACAACGTGTGCCAGCTCGCTGATGGTCATCGCCACGATGAAAGCCCACACCAGATAGTTGCCGATCTCCGTCCGCAGACAAAACAGCGCGAGCCCGGTGAGCCAGAGCACCGGCCCGATAAAAGCGGCGATCACCAGGAAATTGAATTCGGGGATCTCGTGGCCTGTTAGTTCGGACATGGCGACCCAGAACTCGGTCAGGTACTCCTCGAAGACGTGTACGATGAAGAAGATGACCGCGAGGAGATAGGGCACCACGATTCGCTCCGGGTCGGCCGGGCGTCCGTAGGTGGTAAGCAGCCACGCGACGAGGCCGCCCACAAGAAAGACGGTGAAGATTGCCGCTGGAATCAGGCCCATCAGGACGTACCCTGTGGTGGCGAGCGCGATTCCAAGCGCAAGAACAAGCACAAGACTCAGGCGCGGACCCATAGCTATTCTGCCAATGACTTGACATCGATGATGTGTATCGTTACGTTTTGTAACGTAATGGATTGCGGGTCCTTATGCAACCGGTAGGGGCTGGCGCGGAGGCATGAGGTGAGATCCACCGGTTTTTGTCACACGAGACGCGCGTATCACAATGCCTGAGACATCCTCATCCGAGAGTCGCGGGCCAGGGCGGCCCCGAAGTAAGGAGGTGCATCAGGCCATCCTCAGGGCCACCGTGGAGCTCTTGGAGGAGCAACGGTTCGATGAGCTTACCTATACGCAGATTGCCGAGCGGGCCGGCGTTGGGCGGCCAAGTTTATACCGACGATGGGATTCCAAGGAGGCGCTGATCAGGGAGGCGCTTGAGCAGTTCCGGCCAGAGTTTGAGCCTCCTGATACGGGCGCATTTTACACCGACCTACAGGCGCTTTTTGGAATCGTCGCAATGCTCAAAGCCAGTCCGGCAGCGCGCAACGCGATCGCCATGGCGCTCAATGCCGGCGCTGAGCCCGACCCGTCGCGTGATCCGCATTGGCGAACGTACATCCTGCCGCGTGGGAAGATCATCGATACGGTGTTTCGCCGCGCGATGGAGAGAGGGGAGCTGCAGTCGGACCTGAACGTGGAGCGGGCAATGGATATGCTGGCCGGCACATGGATGTACTTGATCTTCGTGAAGCCGGACTGGCCGGATGATGATGAACTGGCCACGCTTATCGACCTCTATCACAGGGCCGTTACGGCATGACTGACAATGCTACATCCGCGGATGCTACCTTTTACGAGCGCCTCTTCGAGCGGCAGGCGCTCCACGTGGTGCTCCTCGTCTTGCTCCTCGTGCCGGTCGTCTGGCTTGCGCGCGAGCCGGCGGTAACCGCGGGCGAGCTGTGGGGGATCTCTGGAACTGCGTGGTTTTGGGTAGTGATCGTTTCTGCCATTGTGCATCAGGTGTACGTGTGGCTCTGCTGGCGACTTCAGTTACACGCGGGCCTGATCACGGACGTGTTTCCGCAATTGGGCTTTGAGATCTTCAAAGTTGGGTTTATGATCTTCGGCCTCAGCCGCTGGCTGATCATACCGCTGGCGGTTGCAAACATGGGAACGTTGCCGCTACACGGCATCCTGCAGTGGGGCGTTTCGGGGCTATTCCTGTTGCTGTCTGGCTATCTCGGCTACTCGGTTCGCCGATATTTCGGCGTGGACCGCGCGATTGGACTTGACCACTTTGATCCTGACGCTCACACGTGGTCGTTCGTGGAGGAAGGGATCTTCCGCTACACGTCGAACGGGATGTACGTGTTCGGCTTTCTCTTTCTGTGGGTGCCGGGGCTTATGTTGGAATCTGCCGGCGCGCTGCTTGCGGCCGCGTTCCACCACGCATACATCTGGGTGCACTACTACTGCACGGAGAAGGTCGACATGGAGTATATCTACGGCTCAAGTAGTGGCTGACGGGATTGCGCGAGCAGTTAAGCCTGTTCATTACGCGAATAGAGGTACAACGAGATAATTTTGCGCGACCGTCCATGTTGGCGGGGCTTTTCTCCAGGGCGCAACTTTGCCACCTGTACTTCCGAACAGGAGGGTGATGCAAATTGGGACGGCACGAATTCAGGGCTTTGTGTCGTGGCGTAATGCGCCAAGCGTAAAGTAGCTTTTGACGGCACATACTCACCTTAAGCAGAAAGCTGAAGATGTAAACCCGTTTTGCGCAAGCATTCAATGGCTTTGTGCAAGACTCGGCGCCGTTACTCCGTGTCTAATTCTGTCGTGTAGCATCGTAGCCATCAATTCATGACGGAGTAGGTCGGCGGCCGCGATGATCTGTTACTTAAGGTTTTCACTCCCCTCTATCTACCATGCAGTTTGTGGGCATCCTACTTGTTTTTGCACTCTGGAGCTCGCCATTCTCTGAAGCTGAAGGAGATGACGAGCCTCGCGTGGCCATAGCCGCGAAGATTGACGGGGAGTCGCCACCGATTGATGGTACGCTTGATCATCCGGCGTGGGCTGCGGCACCAGAGCATACCGGATTTACGCAGTTTCAGCCGGATGCGGGTGAGCCGGCGAGCCAACGTACGATCGTTAAGATCGTGTACTCGGAACAGGCGCTGTATGTCGGCGCCCGCATGGTAGATAGCTCAGCAGACGAGATTATGGCGCCCCTGATGCACCAGGATTCACCGGAGCGATCCGACTGGTTTGAAGTGGCGATTGACTCCTATCGCGATCGTCGGACTGCGTTTCTGTTCGGCGTCAATCCGCGGGGAGTCAA
>SLED01000011.1 GCA_007124945.1 Salinibacteraceae bacterium
CACCACAGCTACCAGCACCGCCCCCAGCGCTCCACCGATGGAGCCCTCCCACGTCTTTTTGGGAGAGATGGAGGGAGCCAATTTGTTACGCCCAATTCCCTTGCCCACGAAGTACGCAGATGTATCCGTCACCCAGATGAAGATGAAAAGGGCCAGCACAAGGTAGAAGGCATCCAGGTCTCCTACCGTGGGCGTACGCGCCACCCGCAGATCTACGAGCATCATCAGTAGCACCGTCGGGTAGAAGGCGCCCAGCAGCGTTCCGGAGAGTCGTTGGAGGGGTTGCTCGGTGGCGACGAACGGCGTGAACGCCACGAGTAACACAATCACCGCGTAGGCAATGGCAGACATGGAGGGTACGAGCGCCTGCATACTGAGGCACGCGCCGATGACGAGCCCGGAAAAGCGAAAGCAGTTAACGCCGGCTCGCGCAAGCAGATTATACACCTCCTGCTGCCCTATCAGCGCGATAGCCAGCATCAGCGCTGCGAAGACCCATCCACCCAGGTAGGCGGAGCCAAGCAAGACAGGAACGCCGACGAGTGCGGTGAGAATACGCTTGGCAAGATTCGACATGAACTGGAGGGGATCTGTCGCAGGGGTGGGATGCACAAACTACACCCCTGCCAGCAGAAATGGAAGTGCCCATCCGACCGAACGCGTAGGCTATTCGCCGTCCTCGTCCTCTCTCCCGGATTCCTCATCGAGTTCGGGGTTGCTGGCCGAGAGCGCTGCCCGGGTTAGTTCTTCATCCGATACCGGCTCGATATCAGCCACAAGGCGCCTCGCCTCCTCAATGCTATCTTCTGGCACCATCACCTTTACCGAGGAGATGGTGCCCACATTGAGGCTGTGCGCATGGTCACGCTGAGAGAGTACAACCGCAGGGATACCAGCGTCGTCCAACCGATCTCGAAGAATATCTGCCTCGAAATCAGTCCCGTACTCCTGCACCACAAT
This sequence comes from Salinibacteraceae bacterium, assembly GCA_007124945.1. Lineage (GTDB taxonomy): Bacteria > Bacteroidota > Rhodothermia > Rhodothermales > Salinibacteraceae > Tc-Br11-B2g6-7. The sequence continues at coordinate 961 of SLED01000011.1, forward strand.
CCAGTCTTGATAGCGCTGTTCAGTCATCTCTTTTCCTCGGGAAGTTCAGGGTTGGCGGAGCCAGTGCGGGATGCCTCTTTCTTTTCCAGCAGATCCTGCGCCCGGTTTTCGATGGCAATGTAGACGATTACCAGTGCAATGAGCCCGCCGATTAACAGGTACCAGGGTACGGAGAGTTGCTCTACATCTTGCAACGCGAGGTCCTCCTGATGGCGTACCCAGAACCCGACGCTAACGGCATAGGCGTTGTTCAGGAAATGGATGATTACAGGAATCCAGAGGCTTCCGGTTCGCCAGGCCAGGTAGGCCAGAAAGATTCCGAGTAGTGCCAGTGGCAGTACCTGGGATAGGCGGAGATGAAATATCGCGAATACGACGCCGGAGAGAATGATGCCGATGGCAACGCCGGTTCCACGTTCTACCTGCCTCTGGAAATAGCCTCGAAAGAGCACTTCTTCGCAGATCGCAGGCGTGAGTGCCATTACGGCCAGACTGAACCCGAGACTGAGGTCGCCCATCAGTACCTGTTCGATCAGCGCCATCTGCTGGGCCTCCCACTGTTGCAGCCACTCGGGCATCGGCATCCCCTGATTTAGCTGCCCGAGCCAGTTTACGGCGGGATACAGGGCAATCCAGGCAGCGACGGCGAGCAGCACCAACCTGAGGTCTGGGCGACGGAAGCGCAGGAAGTCAGCCCATCGCGAGGAGTGCAGCCAGGCAATGGCGAAGGCCGGCAGCGCTAAGCCCAGGATCTGCCCAACCGTGTTTGAGAGCAACAAGCCTCCGGCATGATCGCTAAGTCCCTGGAGATAGTCCTCCTGCAGTGCCTGAAAATCGGCTCCGTCGAGAAAAAGGAAGGCGACAGCCGCAACGTTGGACGTGATGAAAAATATGGCGAAAGCGCCCAGCGCTACAATTCCGGCAAGCAACCCCGGCGAGAATTTACTTCTTTCAAGAGCGCCGTCAAGGGGAACACGCCCATGTGCGTCCCATGGATCGTGGAGTGAGGGGGGCTCCTCTGGGGGTGTCGGGGGACGGCTCATGCGGCGGCTGAAGTTGGCGGATTGTCGTTAGTACGCACTGTCTACGGTAGAATGTCTTGCAGGGGTTCATAACGCGAGTGTAGCGTGATCATGCAAAACACGTCAATACGCTGTAAGATAATCAGCCGGGCGTTGACACGGAAACATACCTGCCCTACATTTGATTGATAGAAGCGATGCGCTCGTAGCTCAGTTGGATAGAGCGTTGGATTCCGGTTCCAAAGGTCGGGGGTTCGAATCCTCCCGAGCGCACCGGGCCCGATTGGGCCCCGCATCCGGGCAGGATCACCGAGAAATGGGATCCTGGCCGGATTTTTTGTTGGTAGGGTTTCTCACCGACGATAGCGGCGCTTTGGCTGCGCCTATCCGTCAAAGTCGTCCATCTCGTCCATCATGGAGCCGCCCCCCTCCCCATCCGAGCTGCGACGATCACGGCGGTCTCGCTGCTGCTGTCCAATGGTATAGGAGAAGGATACAGATACGGACTGCGCGTTCCACGAGCGGGTTGTCTCCTGATAGAACCGCGCATCATCCCGCCAGAGACTGAAGTTCATCGTGTTGAATATGTCGCGAGCGTTAAGGCTGAGGCTCGCTCGATCGTTCATAAACGTGTAGCGCGCGCCAAGCGTCGCCATCGACCGCCCGGAACGGCGTCCCTGCTCAATATTCATCGGTGCACTATAGAAGTATGATGCCTGCAGATTCAGGCCGTCGATCAGTCGATATGTAACGTTGGCCCGTGTCGACCAGCCGTATGCGCCGCTCGTCAGGTCGGCGTCTACATTGCTACCATCCGTATCGATACGGTAGAGATTGAAGTTGGCGAAGGCGTTGAAGGCACGGTTGATACGCAGCGTGCCCACGAACTCCGCACCGTATGAGGTCTGCGTGGCAAGGTTGTCGAAGGTGAGCACAGAGACACCCTCAGGTGTAATCTCCTGATTACGGCGAATGATATCCGTTGTGTGGCGGAGGTACGGAGAGACTGACAGCGTTGTGAGGCGCCCGAGCCGTGTGTAGCTGAGCTCCATATTGTGCGTATATTCCGGTGACAGATACGGATTCCCGACCCTCCGGAAGAGCGGATCGCTCAGGTCGTCAAAAGGGTTGAGGGCATTCGTCCGCGGCCGATTGATCCGCTTGCCGTAGCTGGCCCGCACTTGATGAGCGCGCGTGGGAGAATAGCTGAGGTAGGCGTTCGGGAAGAGACTGAGGTAGTTATTATCGAACTCCTCGCCTGTTGTCTCCAGATCAAAGGTGGTGAACGCCTGCTCGAGCCGCAGTCCCACCTGCGCACCCCACGGACCGCTCTCTCCCTGCACGATACCGTAGAGGGCGTGGACCTGTTGATCGTAGGAGAAGCTATTGTTCAGATGATCAAGCGAGACAAATTGACCGGACTCAGCATCAAAAGCCGATGCCAGAAACGCATTCTCCTGAAGTCTCAGGTCACCCCGATATCCTGTTTCCATCTTGCCCCAGCCGCCAAGCGGGCGCTCGTAGTCGATGCGGAGTGATGCATTGGAGCGATCGCGATCTCGTCGAGATGATTCTTGCATCGATTCAGGGACGTCCATCTCCGGAGCACTCTCAAGGGTTTCCTCCCGGTAGAGGTTAAGGGCGTCATTCTGATTCATGCTCCACCGCACTTCAGCAGAGAACTCATGGCGGTTACGCTCCATCACACGCGTGTAACCGAATCGGTAGTTCATGTTGAACCTGTCGCTCTCATTTTCTGTGATGCGGTCGTAGCGACGAAGCGTCTCGTCCAGTCCATTGGTGAGCGTGTTCGCATTCAGCGTGTAGTTGTTGCCATCCCGGAAACTTAGCCGGCTTGTAAGCCGCAGCTCGTCGCGATCCGTAAGGTCATATCGCAGCGTGGTGTTGATGTTGTGCGAAAAGCTCTCCCGCGAGCCGTCGGTGAGTTGTTGCAGGGCGGTTTCCGGATCCTGGAACCGGTTCACACGAAAGCGGGAGCCCTCATTCGCACGGTCGCTCGCGCGAATCCCATAGCTGCCCGTTGCGCTGAAGTTACCGTAGTTGATGTTCAGCCCGCTACTTGCATTGTATCCTCCCTGGCTGTCCATGCCCGTGGTGAGCGTGGCGCTCCAGCCAAGCTCCACATCCTCCCGTAGTACGATGTTCAGAATGCCGCTCATGCCCGATGGATCGTGGCGCACGGACGGGTTCGGCATGACCTCTACTCGCTCAATCGATTCTGCCTGAAGCCCCTGGAGAAAGCTCGTAAGCATATCCCCGCTCATATCGGCGGGTCGCCCGTTGATGTGGATAGCAACGTTTTGGCTCCCTCGTAAGCTAACAGCTCCGTCGACGTCCACCTCTACCGAGGGTACGGTGTCGAGCGCGTCGAGCGCGGTGCCCCCGGCAGTAAGCACCTGATCACGCATTGAATACGACGTACGGTCGATGCCAAAGGTGATGTCGTCGCGTCGGGCTGACACCTGTATCTCATCCAGCTGACCCGTACGAGGTTCGAGGATGATTTCGCCTACAGATATTTCTCTGGCGTCCCGTCCAATCGTAAGATCTGGCAGGATCTCTGGATGCATACCGACAAAGCTTACCTCCAGATAGTAACTACCCGGCCGAAGAGCTGTAAATTCGAAGCGCCCATCATCCTGTGTGATGGTACCGGTTACCAAAGTGGAGTCAGTTGTTCGCCAGAGGGCAACGGACGCACCTACCAGTCCTTCCGAACTGCCTGCTTCCTTCACCTGGCCATCAATCGATCCTCCCCGCATCAGATTTGCGCGGTCACCGCGCTGCTGCGCCTCTGCAGCGGTCGAGATCCAAACGAAGGTTGCTAACGTGATTAGTATCGCTCTGAACATTACCGCAAGAAAGAGTGGTGGTGGTGGTCGTCGTTCGGTAATACAACTCTTATGTAACGCTCAGGTCGTACGGATTCGTATAGGTGGTAGCGATAATCTGGTTAACTTTTCTCGTCGAGGTTTCGCATGGCAGCTCGGGATGACAGCAGCCGGGCCATGCCGCCGATTCTTGCCGATTCTCGCCGCCACCGTCTCGGCGTCATGGTTCGTCTTCGGTCGCTTCGCGATCTGCACTCACCATGACGAAATAATAGGCAGGCGCATGGATTACACCTTATTCGACCAGTTCCTCACCAATCCAGCCCGTCATCCTGAGCGCAGGATCGCTCTCCGATCCGCAGACGAAGGGCGACGGGCGCATCCTGCTTCCAGAATGCGATCGGGGATCACTTCGATTCCATCTGCTCGTGCCCACACTGAGATCGGGACGGTCCCGGATGTGCGTCGCAGCCGAGTCGGCTGCAACGAGGAACGTGGCTCGCCAACCAACCCCTCCCTTGAGGGAGGCGCCGAAGGCGGAGGGTGTCAAGCCAACAGGAGCGGATGTGCAGAACGAACGCCATCCCGGCACGTCGGCTTAACACCCCCAGTCGCTGGCGCGACAGCCCCCTCAAGGGGGCGGTTTGGGGCCGCTACATAAAGAACCATCCTCCACATA